>DATJZY010000076.1 GCA_035577985.1 Candidatus Eisenbacteria bacterium | reverse complement strand
GGCGAATGATGAGGAAGACGGTATATCAGGTGGGCGATCGGGTGGTGCCGGTGGATCTTCCAAGGCAGCTCGTGTGCCGGGTGGCGGCGACCGACGACGCCGCGATGGTGGACCTGCTGCTCGCCGTCGAGTCGCGACTCGGTGTACGCATGCCGGAGCGCGCGCTCGACGAGATCCGGACCTACGGCGAGCTGGTGACGGCGACCGTCGCCGCCATCCGCGATCGCAAGAGCCGCCTCGCCCGCACCGGCGACGGCGTCTCGACGGGTCGCGTGCGCGTCACCGGACCCAAGGGGCTCGTCATGGAGCGCTCGGGGGCGCTCACGCCCTATCTGCTCGAGGCCATCATGGACGATGCGCGGCGCAGCGGCGCCGGCACGACCGTCGCCATCACGATGACGGGGTCGATCACGGATGAACGGGTGGCCGACCTCACGGCCCAGCTGGCGCCGCTCACGCGCCGGGGCATCCACGTGCGCATCGCGCGCGGCGCCGAGCCGACCGGCCTCCTCAGAACAAGCTCGTGATGATCGTGCCGAGGAGCGAGATCGGCGCCAGGTCCTCGACGGACTGTGCCGCTCGCCCTGCCGTCCGCATCGTGTCCTGCGCGTCGGTGTAGAGCGAGTCGTCGGTGAGCGCACGGCCGAGCGTGCCCTGACCCGAGCGCAGCGCGCTCGTGATCGCCTCGGCGTTCCGGGCGGTCGTGCCGAGGTCGTCGACGGTGTCGCGGAGCTGCGTGTAGAGGCCGTCGTCGCGCGACACGAGCTTCCCGAGCGTCCCCTCGCCGTCGGCGAGACGCCGGGTCACCGTGCCGAGGTCGGCGACCGAGCTGCGGACCTCGCCCACGGCGGCGCTCATCTGATCGTAGAGCGCGGGGTCGTTCACGAGCCGGCCGAGCGTGCCGGTCCCGGTGTCGAGCTTGGTCGTGATCGAGGCCAGGTTCTGGGTGAGCGACGTCAGCTCCCGCCGGTTGTCCTCGACGACGTCGGCGAGTGTCCCGAGCAGCCGGCCGGCGTCCGTGCCGAGCCGATCGGTGAGCTCCCGGACCGAGGTGGCGACCGCGCTCAGGCGATCGACCGCGTCGGCGAGGCCGGCCGGCGTCTCGCCCTCGATCGTTCCGCCCGGCGCGACCGGCGGCGAGTCCGCGCTGCCCGCCGACAGCGACACGAAGCGCTCGCCGCTCAAGGCTCTGAAGTCGAGACGCGCGCGACTGTCCTGCCGCGGCAGGAGGGTCGGGTCGAGCGCGAGCGCGACACGCACGTGCTCGCCCTCGAGCCGGATGTCGCCGACGCGGCCGGCGCGAATGCCGGCGAGGCGCACCTCGGCGCCGCGATCCAGGCCTTGCACGTCGGCGAAGGTCGCATACACGGTGACGCGACGGTGGAACATCCCGAGGCCCATCGTCAGCTCGACGGCGACCAGCAGCAGGACGAGCGCACCCAGCACGAACAGACCGATGCGTTGCTCGTGGGTCAGCATGGCGCCTCCGGGAAGTCGTTGGCGAAGGTGGCGGCCCGCACGAAGGCGCGCGTGAACGGATGCGTGCTGGCGAGGACCGTCGCCGGCGGCCCGCACTCGACGAGACGTCCGGCGTGGAGCACGGCAATGCGGTCGGCGAGCGTGCAGGCGAGCGGCAGGTGGTGCGTGACCACGATCTGCGTCGCGCCGCGCTCGGCGCGGATGCGGCGGACGACGCCGGCGATCTGCTCGGTGAGGATCGGATCCAGGTCGGCCGTGGGCTCGTCGTACAGGATGAGGTCGGGATCGAGCGCGAGGGCGCGCGCGATGGCGGCGCGCTTGCGCATGCCGCCCGAGAGCTCCGTCGGCCGCTTGTGCTCCGCGCCGCGGAGGTCGACCAGGGCGAGCACGCGTTGCACCAGCTCGCCGATCGCGGGCGGCGAGACGCCGTCTTCGCGGCTGCGGAGCGCCACGTTCTCGGCGACGGTGAGCGAGCCCAGCAGGGCGGCGTTCTGGAACACGATGGCCATGCGGAAGGGCTTCTCGGCGGCGGGGAGCGCGCGGTAGCGCGCGATGTCGAGGCCGCCGACGGTGATGCGACCGCGGTCGGCCGGCTCCAGGCCGGCGAGCAGACGGAGGAGGACCGACTTTCCCTGGCCGCTCTGGCCGACGATGGCGACGAGCTCTCCCGGTGCAACCGCGAGGTCGATGCCGCCCAGCACCACGGCGTCGCCGTAGCGCTTCTCGACCCCGACCAGCTCGGCGGCGACGCCCGCGCGGCGGCTCACGACACCACCACCAGCGTCGCACGGACGATGATGAAGTCGAACACCAGGATCAGCACGAAGCTCCACACGACGGCCGCCGTGGTCGAGACGGCGATGCGATCGGCGCCGCCGCGCGTGCGCAGGCCCCACGTGCAGGGAAGGAGCGCCGCCACGAGACCGAACACCGCGCCCTTGCCGAGGCCCACCAGGACGTCGCGCAGGTGCACCCACTCGAGCATGCGTGCGAGGTACTCGTCGACCGAGATCTTGATCGCGGGATCGAGTCCCACGACCGCCGCGCCGCCGGCGATGCCGATGAAGTCGGCGTAGAGGATGAGGATGGGGAGGGCGATGGTCGCGGCGAGGAGGCGCGGTTGCACGAGGAAGCGCACCGGGTCGACGTCGATCGTGCGCAGCGCCGCCACCTCGTCGTACACGGACATGGCGCCGAGCTCGGCGGCAATGGCCGAGCCGGCGCGCCCGGCGAGGAGGAACGCCATCATCGTGGGGCCGAGCTCTTTCGTCATGGCGAGACCCACGATGGGACCGAGCACGCCCTGGCTCACCTCGCGCACCTGGTCGGCCGTCTGCACGACCAGGACCATACCGACGAAGAGCGAGAGCAACGCCGCGATCGGGAGCGTGTCGGTCCCGATCCGTCGCAGCTCGAGGGCCAGCCGCTCGCGATCGGGGGCGCGGAGGCCGAAGTGCCGGATGGTGGTGACGAGGAGCAGCGCCGCCTCGCCCAGCACCTGCAGCATGTCGAGCGCGCCCGCCCCGAGGCGCCCGAGCGCCGCGAACGGCGGAGCGACGCGGGCGTCAGCCGCCGGTGTCACCATGGACGTACCAGGGCCCGTGCAGCACGCCGTGACGGCGCGCGACGAGGCCGTAGGCGAGATCCCAGTCGAGCCCGTCCGGGCCCGGCTCCCAGGACACGACCGCCGTGAGCGGCGCCCACAGCTCGCGGATGCCGCGATTCGCCGGCAGGAGCGCGTCGAGGACCGCCGGCGCCTGGCCGCTCGCACGATCTCCCGTGCGCTCGGCGCGAAAGCCGCCGATCAGGGTCATGAGCGCATGCGACGAACCCGTCGCCTCGTCCCAGTCCCACTGCGACCGCCACGCGAGGAGCAAAGCATCACGACGCCGAAAGTGGAAGTCGCCCCGATCCTCCGCGAGCGTCCGCCACGCGGGCCAGAGGTAGAAGCGGCGTGACACGGCGCCGTCGTCGCTGCGGCCATAGAACGGGGCGAGCCGCCACGTCGTGTAGTCGTCTTCGCCGAGGCGACGCTCCCGGAAGACGAACGGCCACGGCGCGCCGGTCGACTCGGTGCCGCGGCGCCGATCGATCGAGTGGGTGTAGCCGGTGAGGATGTAGGCGCGGCTCTCGCGCTGCTCGCCGTCGAGTCGCGCGAAGAACGGGAAAGCGACGAGCCGGTGCTCGGCTCCGTAGGCCGGATCCTGCCGGTCGCTCCAGGCGAGGAACGGCCAGGCCGCGAAGCCCGAGCGCTCGCGCCCGGCGATGGTCGTCGTCCCGAAGATCGGGAAGACGCGGAGGCCATCGCCGTCCTCGCCGCCGAGCCAGGAGACGATCGGGAATGGAGCGTAGGTCCGCGTCACGCGCGGTTCCTCGAATCGCGCGAAGAGCGGAAACCCGATCGCCCGGATCCGCGCGAAGCCGAACCGGTCGTGCAGGTCGAGGTAGAAGGGAAGGACGCCGACGTCGGGCGGGTCGTCGCCGCGGTCGCGATAGAAGACGAACGGAAAGAGCGTGAAGCTCGCGCCCGTGTCGCCCTCGCTCTTCGGGCTGCCGCGGGCGCTCAAGAGCAGGAAGCGGACCGACCACTCGTCGCCCTGCCAGCGCGTGGCGGCGATCGGATAGAGGAAGTCCGCCTGCTGATCCCGCCCGTCGCGCTGCTGCCGGAGCCAGAGGAGGGGCCTGATCGCGAGCGCACGGCCGGCGGCCGACGAGTCGTACTCGACGAGCGGGCCGAGCGCCGACCAGTGGAGGTGCCCGGTCGCCTCGTCGTGCTCGTAGCGGAAGAGGGGCCAGCAGCCGATCTCGAAGGCCGGCAGGCGGGGCGCGAGGACGAGAAGCAGGGCAGCCGCGACGGCGCCGCGCACGGACGTGGCTCAGCGTCCGATCTCGACGCTGCGGAGGTCGCGGGCGCGGACCTGATAGGCGCCGCTCGCGAGCTGGCCGTAGAACGTCGTCGAGCTGCGCAGGACGAGCGTGACGGGTGCGCCCTCGCGCAGCGTCACCGTCGCGCGCATGCGGTCACGATCCTTGCTCTCGGAGGCCAGCTCGATGCGCTCGATGCGGCTGAAGGGCACACGCAGGCGCCCGCGGCCGAGCTCGCCCTCGAGCGTCGTGTCGCCGCCGACCGACAGGTGCGTCACCTCGACCTGCGCGCCGTCGACGTCGACCAGACGCGCCCGCACGTCCTCCTGCGGTGCGGCGGCGTCGCGCCCACCGCCGAGCGCGCCCATGCCGAGGATGCCCAGGAGGATGGGGACGCCGGCCACGAGGCGGAGCGCGCGCTGCACGGCGGCCCATTATCGGCTTGCCCCGGCGGGAGCAACCCGGCACAACGGGTTGATCGTGCCCTCACGCGTGCGCGCCGTGTGCATCCACGGGCACTACTACCAGCCGCCGCGCGAGCATCCTTGGCTCGGAGTGCTCGAGGGCGAGCCGTCCGCGGCGCCGGACCACGACTGGAACGTCCGCATCACACGCGAGTGCTACGCGCCCAACGCCGAGGCCCGCCTGCTCGATGCGCACGGGCGCGTGCGCGGCGTCGTCGACAACTATGCGTGGACGAGCTTCGACGTCGGACCGACGCTGCTGTCGTGGATGGCGGCGCGCGCTCCGGCGCTCGTGGAGCGCGTGCGCGCCGCCGATGCCGAGAGCCGGCGCCGCACCGGCTTCGGCAACGCATGGGCGCAGGCGTACAACCACCCGATCCTTCCGCTCTGCACGCCGCGCGACGTGGCGACGCAGGTCGTGTGGGGCGTACGGGAGTTCGAGCTGCGCTTCGGACGGCGGCCGGACGGGATGTGGCTGCCCGAGATGGCGGTCGACGTGACGTCGCTGGAGGCCCTGGCGGCGTCGGGCATCACGCTCACCATGCTGTCGCCGCACCAGGCGAGGCGCGTACGACCCATCGGCGGCGACGAGGCGAGCTGGCGCGACGTCACGGCCGAGACGCTGGACGTCCGGCGCCTCTACCGCTGCAACCTGCCGAGCGGCGCCGCCATCGACATCGTGTTCCGCGATGCCGCGATCTCGCAGGGCCTGGCGTTCGGCGAGCTCTTGCGCGACGGTGGCGCCCTCGTCGAGCGGCTTCGCACCGTTCTCGCACGCGACGACGGTGACGGTCTCGTCTGCGCCGCGACCGACGGGGAGACCTTCGGGCACCACCATCAGTTCGGGGAGATGGCCATCGCCTACGCGATCGAGAGCCTGCGGCGCGATCCCGAGGTCTCGCTCCTGGGTCCCGCGGCGTTCCGGGCCCTGTCGCCGCCGCGCGACGAGCTCGAGATCGTCCCGGACAGCTCGTGGAGCTGCGCCCACGGCGTCGAGCGATGGCGAAGCGACTGCGGATGCCGCGTGGCGGGACCGCCCGAGTGGACGCAGGCGTGGCGCGCGCCGCTGCGCGCCGCGATCGACTGGCTCCGCGACGAGCTGGCGGTCGTGTTCGAACGGGAGACGGCGGGGCCGCTGCGCGATCCGTGGGGTGCACGCGATCGCTACGTCGACTGCGTCGTCGAGCCGGATCGCACCCTCGCCTTCCTCGAGGCGGAGCTGCGCCCCGGCGCCACCAGGGCCGAGGTGGTGACGGCGCGCCGCGGTCTCGAGATGGCCCGCCACGCCATGCTCATGCAGACGAGCTGCGGGTGGTTCTTCGACGATCTGGCGGGCGTCGAGGGCACGCTCGTCCTGCGACAGGCCGGGCGCGCGCTCGATCTCGCGCGACGGCTC
>DATJZY010000075.1 GCA_035577985.1 Candidatus Eisenbacteria bacterium | reverse complement strand
CGCTTCGTCGCCGGCGACGTCGCAGCAGCGCTCGCGTCGGGCGATGCCGCGCCCGTCGACGGCGTCGTCCTCGATCCGCCCCGCACGGGCGCGGCCGCCGCCATCGACGGCATCGTCGCCCGCCGGCCGCCGCGCATCGTGTACGTCTCGTGCGATCCGGCGACGCTCGCGCGCGACGTGCGCGCGCTCGTGGCCCGAGGCTATGCATTGCATCTGGCACAGCCGATCGACCTCTTCCCGCAGACCTACCACGTCGAGACGGTGGCGTTGCTCGGGTTGACTTGAAGAAAGGCCCTCCCTATCGTCGATGGCGGGATGGCGAAGCACATCGAGCGGCCGGCGCGGCCCAAAGTCACCATCATTCCCGGCCGTGGCGTCGCACAGACCATCAACTACCTCCTCGAGGATCGCGACGATCTCGAATGGCTCGTCGCCGTCGGCCGCAACAAGAACGGCGAGATCTTCTTCTACGACACCGGCGGCGACATCATCGAGGATCTCGGCACGCTCGAGTACCTGAAAGAGCGCATCACGCGCGCCCACTTCGGCGACGAGCCGGAGTGAGCGAGCGACCTACGCGTCGTCCGGCAGCGGGCCCGGACACTCGCCCAGGATGACGTCGCCGTCGATGCTGATCGGGACGCGCACGAGCGACTTGCCGCAGGGCGGGCCCGCGATGCACTCGCCCGTGTCCGGCACGTAGTACGCGCCGTGCGTGGCGCACTGGATGAACTGCCCGTCCTCGGTGAAGAACTGGTTCTCCACCCAGTCGAGGCCCATCGGGACGTGGCGGCAGCGGTTGACGTAGGCGTGGAACGCGCCCGCGACGTTCAGGACGAAGCCCTCGATCTCGCGCCCGTCGCAGTCGAGGAGGAACTTCTTCGTCTGTCCGGGCGAGAGCTCGGTCGTGCGCGCGATCGGAACGGGCATGGCCGCCATCATAGCGTCCGGCGCAGGGCCGACAGAAGCGCGCCCAGGTGCGCGCACTCGAGCACCTCGTCACAGATGGGCGCGTACGTCGCGATCACGCTGTCGGCCGTGTTCCAGCGCACGCGCGGCTCGGGGACGAGCCAGACGAGGCGCTGCACGCGATCGCGGATGCGGCGCAAGAGGTCCGCGCGCGGCGGCAGCCGGTTGTTGCGGGCGTCGCCGAGAACCAGGACGAGCGTCTGTCCCGTCAGCAGGCGCGCCTCGCGCGTCGCCAGCTCCTCCAGCACGCGCCCGAAGTCCGAGCGCGCGTAGAGATCGAGCGGTCCGCCGGGCGTGAGATGTCCGTGCTCGATCGTGACCGGGCACAGGCGGTCGACGTACGCGAACGTGTGGACGCGCCGGAAGAACGCTGCGGCGGGCGCGACGAGACCCAGGCACAGCTCGCTCGCGACGGCGGCCGAGCCGGACAGGTCGACCAGCGCGACGAGGTCGGGGCGATGCGGGCGGCGGCCGCGCCGCACGATCCGAAGCGGGACGCCGCCGGTCGAGGTCGCTGCGCGCAGCATCCGCCGGATGTCGAGCCGCCCGTGACGTCGCCGGCGCTCGCGTCGCGAGAGGCGTCCGCGCAGGCGCGCACCCAGCTCGCGGACGAGATCGCGCGCCTCCTCGACGTCGCGCGGCCCGAGCTCGCGGAACGGACGGCGCAGCAGCTCACGCCGGTGCATCCCGACCATGCGCCGTCCGGTCATCGCGGCGTCCTCGGGCCGCTGCACGTCGCTCGGCGCGGGCGGGCGCGTCTCGGGCGCCGGCTCGCGACGGCGGCCGCCGCCTGCCTCGCCGGCGCGTGCGCGCCCGCTCGGACGCTCGCCGTCGCCCGCCGCGACCTTGCTCCGGCGGCGTCGCTTCGCTTCCGACTCGTCGCCCCCGAGCGGGAACGCCACGTCGAAGAGCGCGTCGAACGCCGGCCGATCCCGCTCGTCCTTCACCAGCGTCAGCGCGAGGGCCTCGCGCAGGACCGGTCGCTCGATGCCGGCCGCTCCGACGGCGGCGATCGCGTCCATCGTCTCGGCGACCGAGATCGGCAGCGCCTCGGCGCGCAGGCTGTCGACGAAGCGGAGGATCCGACCCCGCATCCGCCGTGTTCTAGCGCGTCACGCGCTGAGGAGCGACACGATGCGCGTCATCCACGGCACGAACGACAGCCCGGCGTAGAAGGTCGCGACCAGCGCGAGCGCCTGGCAGGCCTCGCGGTGCTGCCCGCAGCGGCGCAGCACGATGAGGAAGCCGCAGGCCTTCACCTTGAAGAGGAGCAACGTCATGCCGACGCCGAGGTAGGCCATGATGCCGTGCAGGAACGGGTTGCCCTCGCCGAACAGGTGGATGCCTTGCCACGACGCAACCCCGTCGAAGAGCTGCAGGGCCAGGTTCAGCACAAAGAGCTGATGCAGGCGCTCTTCGGTGACGGTCATCGCGGGAGAGTGACGCTGCAAGGGCAGTGCCACCCGAGAAACGCACTGCTCTGTGCAGCCGGCCGGCGCCCTGCGCCGCCCGCGCACACAATCCTGTGCCGCGCGCGCCCCCGAGTGTCAGCGCGGAGCCGAGACGGAGAGCAATGCGCTCACCTTGCTCTCCGCCTTGCGCAGGTCGTCCTCGTGCTTGAGCACCAGCGACAACGTCCGGCGGACCGCGGCCGCGTCCAGCTCGCGCACGCCGAGCGCACACAGGCCGCGCGCCCAATCGAGCGTCTCGGCGATGGACGGCGCCTTGCGGAGCTCGAGCTTGCGGAGCCCGGCCACGAACCGCGCAACCTGCATGCGCAGGCGCTCGTCGGCCTCGGGCACCTTCAACGCGACGATCTCGGCCTCCTTCTCCGGCCCCGGGAACTCGACGAACAGGTGGAGGCAGCGCCGCAGGAGCGCTTCGGACAGCTCGCGCGTGCGGTTGGAGGTCAGCACGACGACGGGGCGATGGGTGGCGCGGATGGTGCCAAGCTCGGGCACGGTCACCTGCGTGTCCGACAGGACCTCGAGCAGAAAGGCCTCGAACTCGGGATCGGCCTTGTCCACCTCGTCGATCAGCAGCACGACCTGTTTCGGCGCGGTGATGGCCTGCAGGAGCGGCCGCTCGAGCAGGAACTCGCGCGAGAAGACGTCGTGCGCGACCTCGCTCCAGCTCCGTCCCTCGCGCCGATCGGCCTGGATCCGCAGGAGCTGCTTCTGGTAGTTCCACTCGAACAGCGCGCGCGCCTCGTCGAGGCCCTCGTAGCACTGCAGGCGGATCAGGTCCGTCGACAGCACCTCGGCGAGCACCTTCGCGAGCTCGGTCTTGCCGGCGCCCGCGGGGCCCTCGGCGAGGAGCGGCTTCCCGAGCGTCACCGTCAAGTAGAGGGCGGTCTCCACCCGCGGCGTCGTGATGTAGCGGGCGGCGCGGATCCCCGCGCGCATCTCGTCGAGCGTCATCATCTCGACGCTGGTGCGGAGCGCAGGCGCGGGATTCGCCGGGCGTCGAGCAGCTTGTGCGGACGCTTCACCTCGCGCACCCAATCGACGTAGACGCCGAACTCGGTGACGAGGCGGTCGACGTCGACCCCGTGGTGCGCCGGACGGAAGTCCTCCAGCGTGGCGAGCGACTGCGAGAGGAGGTGTTCGGCGCCGCGCATGCCGCCGCGCCGCGTGCGCAGGTGGAGCCCGGCGGCGAGCTGCACGAGCGCCTCGAGGAAACCGCGGTCGTCGCCGTCGGCGGCGCGCCAGCTCTCCTCCCAGATCTCGTGTGCACCCATGTAGCGTCCCAGATTGAAGAGGCGAACCCCTCGCGCGACGGCCGCCGCGACGTCCGGCGCGTCGTCGCTCACCGCCGATCCACCGACGGCACGGCGGCTTCCATCTCGCGCGCGAACGCCTCGGCCGGCCGCGCCTGCGACGGATCGAGCGTGAAGTCCTCCGGCGCCGGCGCCGATCCGAGCTTTGCGAGCAGCTCGTCGATCTCGCGGTTCGAGAGCCCGAGGGCCTCGAGCTCCGCCGCCGCGAGGCGTGCGCCGCTGCCCTCGAGCGCACCCTCGCGGACGCGCACGAGCTGGCGGAGCGCCGCCAGCTCGCCGCGCGACAGCACCGCGCCCGCGACCTCGTAGTCGATCCACGCCTCGAAGGTGAGGGGCGCCACCCGCTGCAGCATCCCGGCCATCACGCGGGCGAAGGCGCGGATCTCGTACTGCGCGTGCGCGTCGACGCGGACCGACAGGAAGTGCAGCAGGTTGTGGAGGTCGATCTTCCAGTACCACTGCGTGTAGACCGACAGCGGCAGGTCGATGCGCGCCAGCTCGCGTGCGACGTCGTTGCCGACCATCCACTCGTAGCCCGACGACGCCTCCGTCCGGATGCGCTCCCAGCGTCCGATCGCCTCGTCGTAGAGCGCCTCCATCGGCGCGCCGTCGCGCCCCTGGCGATTCGACGCGCTCTGCGCCTGGAACTCGGAGCGCGCCGGGCGGTAGTAGAGGAGCGGCAGCAGCGAGTAGCGGCCGCTCACCTCGTTCACGCTCGCCGTGCGATGGCGGATCCACTGTCGCGCGACGAAGATCGGCATGGCGCAGTGGAACTTCAGCTCGACCATCTCGGAGGGCGTCGTGTGCCGGTGCCGCCGGAGATAGCGGACGAGCCCGCGCGTCGCGCTCGTGCGTCGCGTGCCATAGCCGTACGAGACGCGCGCCGCGCGTTCGACGTCCTCGTCCGAGCCCATGTAGTCGACGAGCGACACGAAGCCGTGATCGAGGACGGGGAAGTAGAGACCGAGGATCTCTTCGGCCGCCGGGGTGGTCGGACGTTTGGTCTCCATCATCGGCTCCAGCGCGGGTCGAACAGGTCGAACACGATCCCGTCGGCGAGCTTAGGAAAGAAGTACGTAGACTTCTGCGGCATCACCTCGCCAGCCAAGCACACGGCGCGCACGGCGTCGATCGACGGGGGGTTCACGAGGAAGGCGGCCGAGGCGCGGCCGGGCACGGCCGCCTCGGCCTCGGCGTCGTCGTGCGTGAACTCGAGCCCGTGCGTGTCGAGCCCGAGGATGGGCTCGAGGATCGCCCGCTCGAAGAGCGTGACGTCGAGCGCGCGCAGCGGTGCCGGAACGCCCGCGACCCGGGACTGCGCCGCCGGCAGCGCGCGCAGGCGGAGCTGGCGGCCCGGCAGGATGCAGTCGATCTCGCCGGGGGCGCGCGGCGTGCCCGCTGGGCGCGGGCCCACCGTGAAGGATTCGGCGAGCCGCGCTTCGAGCGCACGCGCGTCGAGCGGCAGCGCTCCGTGCACGAGCCGGTGCGTCGGCAGGATCACCAGGCCGGGGTCGTGCATGTCGGCCAGGTACGCCAGCACGTACGGCGGTCCGCCCTCGTCGCGATGCGTGAGCGCGGTCTCGTAGCGATGGTGACCGTCGGCGATGAGGATCGCCTCCGGCGCGAGCAGGGCCTGGATGCGCGCGATGGTCTCGACGTCGGCGATCCGCCACACGCGATGCACCTCGCCTCCGGGGTCGGTCACGTCCTCGATCGGCGCCGCATCGTCGACGTTGCCGTAGAGGTCGCGCAGCGACGCGCCGGCCGTGCCGGCGTAGAGGCCGAAGATGGGCGACAGATACGCCCCGGTGGCGCGCAGCAGCGCCAGCCGGTCGGCCTTGGGTCCCGGGAACGTCCGCTCGTGCGGCCGCACGATGCCGCTCGCGAACGTTTCGAGCTGCAGGCGGCAGAGAAGGCCCTCGCGCGTGAGCTCGCGGCCGCCGGGCAGCCGGAACGTCTGCCGATAGAGGTAAAGAGCCGGAACCGGGTCGCGCACGAGCGCCTTCGCGACCACCCACTCGCCGAGCGTGCGCGCGGCGGCGGGGGCCCGCGGCGTCTCGCGCGCCAGGATCAGGCGGACGACGTTGTAGGGGCTCCGGTCGTACAGCGCCGCCTGCTCGGCGGGCGAGATCACGTCGTACGGCGGCCCGATGACGTCGCGGAGGCTCCCCACGCGGGCCGCGTCGTAGCGTGTGGCCTGGAACGGGCTGATGACCGCCATCTCCTCCTACTCCTCCAGCGCTCGGGAAATCGTCGCCTCGTCGACCAGGCCCAGGCGCACGACGCGCGCCCGATCGCCGTCCACGGCCACCACCGTCGACGCGCCGCCGCCGAGGCGACCGCCGTCGACGTAGGCCGCGACGCGGTCGCCGAAGTAGGTGGCCGCCTCGGCGACGGTCCGCGCCGGCTCGCGACCCGGCGGGTTCGCGGACGGCGCCGCCACCGGTCGGCCGAGCGCGGCGACGAGCGCGCGCGCGATCGGGTGTCCGGGCACGCGTACGCCGATGGTGCCCGTGCCCGCGGTGAGCGCGTCGGGCACGTCCGGTCGTGCGGGCAGGACCAGCGTCAGCGCACCCGGCCAGAGCCGCGCCGCGAGCCGCGCGGCCGCAGGCGGCAGCGCCGCGGCGACGGTGCGCACCATCGTCAGGTCGCTCGCGAGCACGAGGATCGGCTTTCCGGGCTCGCGCCCGCGCACGGCGACGAGCCGCGCGACGGCCGCCGCCGACGACGCGTCGGCGCCGACCCCGTACGTCGACTCGGTCGGGAAGACGACGACGTCGCCGGCGTCGAGTGCCGCGGCGGCATCCGCGATCGAGACCGTGGCATGCATCGCCGGCGCCTTCACTCCCCGGCCGCGAGCGCCCGATGGCCGATGTCGCGCCGGTACTGCATGCCGGCCCACGCGATCCGGGAAACGGCATCGTACGCTTCGTCGACGGCGCTGCGGATGGTGTCGCCGAGCGCCGTGACACCGAGGACGCGGCCGCCGTCCGTGAGCACGCGACCGTCCACCCGCTTGGTGCCGGCGTGGAACACGACGCCGCGCGGCCAGTCGCGCAGCGCCTCGAGCCCGTCGATCGGGTCCCCCGTGCGGACGGTGCCCGGATAGCCCTCGGCCGCCAGCACGACGCAGACGGCGGCGCGGCGATCCCAGGTGAGCCGCGCGCCTGCGAGCCGGCCGTCGCAGGTGCGGACCATGAGGTCGCCGAGATCGCAGTCGAGGCGCGCGAGCAGCACCTGCGCCTCGGGGTCGCCGAAGCGCACGTTGAACTCCAGCACCTTCGCCCGCCCCTCCGTCACCATGAGTCCCGCATAGAGGACGCCCGAGTACCGGATTCCGTGACGGGCGAGCCCCTCCACGACCGGACGCATCACGTCGGCCATGACGTGCTGCTCGAGCGCCGGAGTCGAGAGGGGCGGCGGCGAGTAGGCGCCCATGCCCCCCGTGTTCGGCCCCTGGTCGCCGTCGAAGATGCGCTTGTGGTCCTGCGACGGCGCGAGCGGCAGCACGGTCGTGCCGTCGGTGAGAGCCATGAAGGAGAGCTCCTCGCCAGCGAGGAGCTCCTCGACCACGACGCTCGCGCCGGCCTCGCCGAACACGCGGCGGCGCATCACCTGGTCGATCGCGTCGAGCGCCTCGGGAACCGTCGGGCAGATGAAGACGCCCTTCCCCGCCGCGAGGCCGTCGGCCTTCACGACCACCGGTGCGCCGACCTCGCGCACGTAGCGCGCGGCGGCGTCGGGGTCGGTGAAGGCGCCGAAGAGGGCGCTCGGCACGCCCAGCTCGCGCAGGAGCTCCTTCGTGAAGACCTTCGAGCCCTCGAGGCGCGCGCCGGCGGCCGTGGGACCGAACGCGCGCAGCCCGGCGTCGGCGAAGCGATCGACGAGCCCGAGCGTCAGCGGCAGCTCGGGTCCGACGACGGTGAGGTCGATCGCGCGCTCCTTGGCGAAGCGGAGGAGACCCGCGACGTCGTCGGACGCGATCGGCACGCACTCGGCGATCTCGGCGATGCCGGCGTTGCCGGGCGCGCAGAAGAGCGCCTCGACCCGCGAGGTCTTCCGGAGCCGCCACGCGAGCGCATGCTCGCGTCCGCCCCCGCCGACGACGAGAACGCGCATCGGCTAGTGGCGGAAGTGCCGCACGCCGGTGAAGAGCATCGCGACGCCGCGCGCATCGGCCGCCTTCACGACCTCCGCGTCGCGCGTGCTGCCGCCGGGCTGGACGACCGCCGTCGCGCCCGCCGCGACGGCCTCTTCGAGCCCGTCCGGGAACGGGAAGAACGCGTCGCTCGCCAGCACGGAACGGGACAGATCGATCTTCTCGCGCCGGGCGCGCGCGACGGCGTTGCGGATCGCCTCGACGCGCGAGGTCTGTCCGCCGCCGACGGCGAGCGTCTGGACGGCCGAGGCGAAGACGATCGCGTTCGACTTCACGTGCTTCACGACCTTCCACGCGAATCGCAGGCCGTCCAGCTCGGCAGGCGTCGGCTGGCGCTTGGTCACCACCTTGGCGGTCGCGAGCTCGTCGCCGGGCCGATCGGCGTCCTGGACGAGCAGCCCGCCGGCGACGCCGCGGATGGCCGTCGCGTCCCTCGGCATCGCGTCCGGGTGCCAGCGCACGAGCCGGCGATTCTTCTTCTTCTTGAGCAGCTCGAGCGCGTCCGGCGCGAACTCGGGGGCGATCAGGACTTCGGTGAAGAGCTCGTCGACCTTCGTCGCGAGGGCGAGGGTCCACGGCGTCGTCGAGATGATGACGCCGCCGAAGGGCGATTCGGGATCGGTCGCGAAGGCGCGGTCCCACGCCTGCACGGCGTCGTCGCCGAGGCCGACCCCGCACGGCGTGTTGTGCTTCAGGATCGCGACCGCCGACCGAGGGGCGTCGCCCAGGAACTCGAGGCCGAGGGCGAGCGCGGCGTCGATGTCGACGACGTTGTTGTACGAGAGCTCCTTGCCGTGCAGCGGCTCCGCGACGCGCAGGAAGTCGCCGTACAGCGCCGCCTGCTGGTGCGGGTTCTCGCCGTAGCGCATGTCGATGGCCTTGGTGCCGCCCCAGTGGAACGACTGGCCGAAGCGGCGCTCGGCCGCGGCGCCGAGGTAGTCGGCGATCATGCCGTCGTACACCGACGTGGTGTGGAACACCTTCTGCGCGAGACGCCGGTTGGTCGCGACGCTCACCTCGCCGCCCGAGCGCTCGAGCTCGGCGCGCACCGCCTCGTAGTCCAAGGGGTCGACGATGACCGTCACGCTCTCGTGGTTCTTCGCCGCCGAGCGCAGCATCGACGGGCCGCCGATGTCGATGTCCTCGATCGCCTCCTCGAACGTGACGCCCGGCTTCGCGATCGTCTCGCGGAAGGGATAGAGGTTCACCACCACGAGGTCGATCGGCTCGATGCCGTGGCGCTCCATGGCGGCGGCGTGCGCGGGCAGGTCGCGCCGGCCGAGGAGGCCGCCGTGGATCTTCGGATGGAGCGTCTTCACGCGCCCGTCGAGCATCTCGGGGAAGCCGGTGTAGTCGCTCACCTGCGTGACCGGGAGCCCGGCATCGGCGAGCAGCTTCGCCGTGCCGCCGGTCGACAGCATCTGGACGCCGAGCTTCGCCAGCACGCGTGCGAAGTCGAGCAGACCGCGCTTGTCGCTGACGCTCAGCAAGGCTCGCCGGATCTTAGGCATCGAACTCCTCCACGTAGACGCGTGGCACCCGCTTGCCGACGCTCGTCAACACCTCGTACGAGATCGTGTCGCACCATCCGGCGAGCTCGTCGGCGCCGATGTGCGCGCCACCCTGCCCGCCCACGACGACGACCTCGTCGCCCACCTCGACCCCGGGAATGTCGGTCACGTCGAGCATCACGTGATCCATGCACACCCGCCCCGCGATCGGCGCGCGCGCGCCCCGCACGATCATCCAGCCGCGGTTCGAAGCCAGACGATGGAGGCCGTCCGCGTAGCCGATGGGAAGGGTCGCGACGACGGTCGGCCGCGAGGTCACGTACGTGCCGCCGTAGCCGATCGGCCGGCCCGCCGGCACGCGTCGCACCTGTGCGACGGCCGTGCGCAGCCGCAGCGCGGGCACGAGCTTCGCGCGCGACGCGAGATGGGGCGCCGGGGCGTAGCCGTAGAGCATGATGCCCGGCCGGACGAGCGTGAAGTGGGCGGCCGGCTGCGAGAGGACTGCGGCGCTGTTCGCCAAGTGGACGTGCTCGGGCCGCACGGCGATCGCTCCCAGCGCCGCGATGGCGTCGTCGAAGCAGGCGATCTGCGCCTGGGCCGGGGCCGCGTCGACGGCGTCGGCGGTCGCGAAGTGCGAGAACACGCCCGCCACGGTGACGTTGGGGATGTCGCGCACCGCCTCGCCGAAGTCGCGCACGTCGCCCACGTCGAGCCCGAGGCGGGTCATGCCGGTGTCGACCTTGACGTGGACCTGAACCGCGTGGCGCGCGCGTCCGGCGGCGGCGGCGAGCGTGCGCACGCCGTGCTCGGACCACACCGCGACCGAGAGATCGTGCGCCGCCACGTCCTCTTCGTCGCCCGGGAACGCGCCGCCCAGCACGACGATCGGCGCCGTGATGCCCACCTGCCGCAGCTCCACCGCCTCGGCGACGCTCGAGGTGCCGAGCACCGCCGCGCCGGCATCGAGGAAGGCGCGCGACGCCGCGACGGCGCCGTGCCCGTAGGCGTCGGCCTTCACGACCGCCATGACCTTCACCTTGGGGCCCACCAGGCGCACCGCTTCGCGCAGATTGGCGCGCAGCGCCCCGAGGCTCACCTCGGCGACGGTCGGCCTGCCGTTCGTGGACTGCATGGATCGAAAGAAGTGTGACCCATACCAACGCGCGGGGATGTTGTCACCCCGATGACGAGCGGATATCGTCGCCGGCCGTGCACGTGATGGTGAACGACGAGCCGCGCGAGCTCGCGGCCGGCAGCACGGTGGCCGACCTGGTCGCAACGCTGGGGCTCGGGCCCCGCCGCATCGCCGTCGAGGTGAACCGCGACGTCGTCCCACGCGCCAGCTACGGCGCGACGGCGCTCCACGATGGCGACGCGATCGAGATCATCCATTTCGTGGGAGGCGGCTGAGAGCCATGGCACTCGACGATCCCTTCGTACTGGCCGGCAAGAGCTACCGCTCGCGGCTCATCGTCGGGTCGGGGAAGTACAAGTCTTTCGAGGAGACCCGGCGCGCGACCGAGGCCGCCGGCGCGGAGATCATCACCGTCGCGGTCCGGCGCGTGAACATCACCGACCCCGGCAAGGAGAACCTCCTCGACCACCTGCCCCTCGATCGCTACACGATCCTGCCGAACACGGCCGGCTGCTATACGGTCGAGGACGCGATCCGCACCTGCCGGCTCGCGCGCGAAGCCGGGATCGGCACGCTCGTGAAGCTCGAGGTGATCGGCGACGAGACGACGCTCTTCCCGGACGTGGCCGCGACCATCGAAGCCGCAAAGATCCTCGTGAAGGAGGGCTTCCAGGTCCTGCCCTACGTCACGGACGACCCGGTCGCCTGCAAGCGCCTCGAAGACGTCGGGTGCGCCGCCGTCATGCCGCTCGCCGCGCCGATCGGCTCGGGGCTCGGGATCCGCAACCCCTACAACCTCCGCATCATCGTCGAGCAGAGCCGCGTGCCGGTCATCGTCGACGCCGGCGTCGGCACGGCCTCGCACGCGTCCGAAGCGCTCGAGCTCGGCTGCGACGCCGTCCTCATGAACACGGCGATCGCGGGCGCGAAGGATCCGATCCTCATGGCGGAGGCGATGCGTCTCGCCGTCGACGCCGGCCGTAAGGCGTTCCTCGCCGGCCGCATCCCGGCGAAACTCTACGCGACCGCATCGAGCCCCGTCACCGGCCTGATCAGGTAGGCCGACCCGAGGCCCGCGCATGCAGCGTCGTGCTATTCGGCCTTCGGCGGCGCGGCGCCTGCGTCGCGCAGCGGGTCGACTTCGCCGGTGATGAGGCGCGCGCCGCGCTCGTAGGTGAGGTACGTCCACGCCCACTCGAACATCACGACGAAGCGGTTCCGAAAGCCGATCAGCAGGAAGATGTGGACGAACAGCCAGGCGAGCCACGCGATGAAGCCCGAGAGGTGCACGCGACCGAAGTTCGCCACGGCGGCCGCGCGGCCGATCGTCGCGAGCGTCCCCTTGTCGACGTAGCGGAACGGCACGAGTGGCTCGCCGCGCACGGCGCGGACGATGTTCGCGGCCGCGTGGGGACCTTCCTGCACCGCAACGGCCGCGAGGCCGGTGAACGCCTTGCCGTCCTGCTGGTGCACGGCGAGGTCGCCGATCACGAACACCTCGGGATGGCCGGGAAGCGTCAGTGTCGGCTCGACGAGCACGCGCCCGGCCCGATCGAGCGGCACGCCGAGCGAGCGGGCGAGCGGCGAGGCCTTCACGCCGGCCGCCCACACGACCGTGCGCGCGGCGACGCGCTCGGATCCGAGGCACACGCCGCCCGCGTCGATCTCCGTCACCTTCGTTCCCACGCGCACCTCGACCCCGAGCCGCACGAGCTGCGCCGTCGCCTTCTCCGAGAGGTCGGGCGGGAAGGTCCCGAGGACGCGGTCCGCCGCCTCGACCAGCACGACGCGTGCGTCCTGCGGATCGATCGTGCGGAAGTCGCGCTCGAGCGCGTGGCGCGCGATCTCACTCAACGCCCCCGCGAGCTCGACGCCGGTCGGACCCGCGCCGACGACGACGAACGTGAGCCAGGTGCGGCGCGCATCCGCGTCGGTCGTGCGCTCGGCTGCTTCGTAGGCGAGCAGGACGCGGCGGCGGATCTCGAGCGCCTCCTCGATCGACTTCAGACTCGGGGCGAGCCGCGCCCACTCCTCGTGGCCGAAGTACGAGTCCGTGGCCCCGGTCGCAACGACGAGGTAGTCGTACCCGAGCTCGCCGTCGGCCAGCACCACGCGCCGTCGCGCAAGATCGACCGCCGTAGCCTCGGCGAGGAGCACGCGGCAGTTCTGCTGCTTGCGCAGGATGCTGCGGATCGGCGCCGCGATGTCGCTCGGGTTCAGGGCCGCCGTCGCCACCTGATAGAGGAGCGGCTGGAAGAGGTGGTGGTTGCGGCGGTCGATCAGCGTCACGTCGACCGGTGCGCGCCGCAGCGCGCGGGCCGCGTAGAGGCCCCCGAACCCTCCGCCGATGATGACGACGCGCGGCGGCTCAGGCGGCGCGGGCGATGGCATCCAGGAACTCCGCCATGGCGACGCTGACGTCGTCCGGCTTCTGCAGGTTGATGACGTGGCCGGCGCCCGGAACGATGACCAGATCGCCCTGCGGCAGCGCGGTCGCGAGCGCGCGCGACGCGGCGAGCGACGGCGCGTCCTCGGAGCCGACGACCACGATCGCGGGACACTGGATACGGGCCACGTCCGCGTGCATGGCGGCGACGGAGGGCTGCTTCGCGATGACACCGCGGAGCGTGAGCGCGAGGCCGTGCGGCGGATGCTCGAGAAACCCCTGGCGTACGAACTGCACGGCCCTGCGGTCGAGCCGCGTCGTCGGCCCCCACACGTAGCCCTCGCCCGCGGTCTCGAGCCCCGCTCGCTCGATCGTCTCGGCGAAGCCCATCGCCTTGCCCGCGAACCCGCGCGGATCGTCGGCGCCGGCGGGGAACGCGCAGAGAATGAGCCCGCGCGTGCGATCCGGATGCGCGAGCGCGAAGCGGAGCGCGATGCCGGCGCCCATCGAGAGGCCACCCACGACGGCGCGCTCGGCGCCGACCTCGTCGAGAACGCGCCGCATGTCGTCGACGAAGATCTCGGGCGTGTAGGCCGACGCCTCGCGCGGCGCATCGCTGCGGCCATGACCCCGTGCGTCGTAGCGCACGACACGATGGCGATCCTTGAGCGCCCGCATCTGTGGGCCGAAATTCCGCGCGCTGCCACCGAAGCCGTGCAGGAGCGCCACCGTCGGGCCCGTACCGTCGACGTCGATGTGGAGGCGCGGCGGATCCATGGGCGCTAGGTTATTGACCCTCGCGCGCGAATCGTCCACAGGGGCACGCGAGTGATGCGTCTCCCAGGGGGTTGTCGCGCGGCCGCCGCCGCGGTCGTCATCGGTGCGCTTGCGGGTTGCGGTATCCCCGTCCACGTTCCGTTCGGCGGCGGATCGGGGCCGTCCGAGGTCTGGGTGGTCTCGCGCGACGCGAGGGCCGCACGCAACGCAGTGACGCCCGCGGCGCCGGCGATCTTCGTGCGCCACGCGGGCAGCACGCAGGCGCCCGTCGCATTGGACCTCGTGCGGAGCGACGTGACCGTCACGGTGGTCGGGCCGCTCGTCTCGGTCACCCGGAGCAACCGCTACGCGGCACCGCCGAGCGGCGACGAGACGTTCGTCGCGTTCACGCCGCCGCCGAGCCCCGCGCAGCAGGACTTCGCGATTCGCGCCGGATCGCGCGTGGCGCGCGTCCTCGTCCGTGAGCCGGACGAGGCGCACGACGCGTACGAGAGTGCCCGTCGCGACGGGCAGACGGCGATGCTGCTCAGCGCCGATGCGAGCGGCCGGGTCGTCGTACCGCTCGCGGGCGACGCGGGCGACCTCGTCGTCGAGACGGTCGGCATCGCGGGCTGGCACGACGGCGCATATGAGCTGACCGTGCCGCGCGTTCCGGAGGGCGACGCGACGCTCACGGTCGACCTGCACGGGGGCGGACCGGTCGTGGTCGTGAACAGCCCGTCGCACAGCATCGACGCGCGCCCGATCGCGCTCGACCATCTCCGCGTCACCCTACAGGAGCCGAGCGCGCTGCGCACGGACGATTTCGTGCTGCGCTACCGGGTCGATCCTTCGGAGAGCCCGGGCGCGCTCCTCGTCGAGCCGGACGGCGGCGGAACGCTCGTGGGGCTCCTCGTCCACCCGCAGGAGGACAACCACGAGCCGGTCGCGCTCGCCAACGTCACCATCGACTGGGGCACGGCGCAGGTGAGCGAAGTGCGCCCCCCGGCGATCGGGACGATCGCGCCCGGACGGCCACTCGTCGTGCTGGCACGCGTGCGCGGCGGCTGGAGTGGACCCGTGACGGTGACCGGACGCGCGTCGGGACGGCCGCGCACGCTCACCGTCGACGTCGAAGCGAGCCCCCCGGCGCAGGGGCTGCAGGCGCTGCCCGTCTTGTGGGCGCGCGCCGCGCGCGGCGAAGCCGTCGCCGCGCGCTGACGCGTCAGTGGCGCGGCGCGCGGGGGAAGAAGGTGCTGGTGCGCGCGACGTAGGCCGCGTAGCCCGGCCGCCGCTTGGCGAGCGAGCGCTCGAGCATGGGAACGCCCGAGACACGCCGCAGGAGCACGGTCATCACGATCGGAGCCGGCAACGTTCGCCAGCCACCCGGCACCGCGCACGCGACGGCGTAGATGCCCCACCACACGCAGGCATCGCCGAAGTAGTTCGGGTGCCGCGTGTAGCGCCAGAAGCCTCGGTCCATGACGGCGCCGGCGTTCGCCGGATCGGCCTTGAAGCGCGCGAGCTGCAGATCGCCGCCCGCCTCGAAGACGAGGCCGACCGTCCACAGCGCGACGCCGATCGCGTCGAAGAGGCCGAGCGCGGGCGGCGACGGCACGGCGACCGCCCACTGCGCCGGCCACGACACGATCCACATGAGCGCGGTCTGGAGCAAGAACACCGTCGCGAGGCTCACGAGCCAGAACCGCGCGCCGATCCGCCGGCGCATCGCGGCGTAACGGAAGTCCTCGCCCCTGCCGCGGTTCCGCCACAAGAGATAGCCGCCCAGCCGCAGGCCCCACAGCGCGACGAGCGCGAGCACGAGGACGCGCCGCGGATCCGTCCCGACGCCGGTGCACGCGGCGATCGTGGCGATGACCGTGAAGCCGGGTCCCCAATAGATGTCGACGATGCTGACGTCGCGCGTGCGAAGGCTCACCATCCAGAGCCCGACGAACACGGCCCCCGTCGTGGCGAGCGTCGCGAGGAACGGGCTCACGCGCGCCTCACGACGATCGCCGCAGGAAGTGGCGGAGGAGCACGATGCGATCGTTGCCCCAGAACATCCGATCGCCGGCGAAGAAGGTCGGCACGCCGAAGGCGCCCCGGCGCTGCGCCTCGCGCGCCGTCTCGGTGAGCCGTCGCTCGGTCTCGGGATCGGCGAGCACGGAAGCGAATTCGCCGCGCGCGAGGCCGCTGTCCTCGGCGACGCGCAGGCAGAGCGCCTCGTCGAGCGGCCAGGCGTCGGAGCCGTAGACGGCCGCGCAGATGGTCCAACCGTACCTCGCGGCGGCGCCCAGGCGCGCGGCGGCGACGGCGGCGCGCGCGAGCAGCCGGAAGTCGACCTCGCGGCTCGGCGGCTCGCGGAACCGGATGCCGTAGTACTCGGCCCAGCACTCGGCGTCGGAGCGCCGGTAGTCCCAGTCGTACTGGCCCGAGACCGGCGCGCCCACGAAGGGATCGTGACCGCGCAGCGCGCGGATCTCGGGTCCGCTCACCGGACGCCACTCGACGGTGCAGCCGGTCTCCTCCTCGAGCCGCGGCATCTGGCTCGCGGCGAGATACGAGTAGCGGCTGCCGGGGCCGAAGAAGAACTCGACACGCATCTCAGAACTCCATCTCGCGCACGTCGGCGGCGACGCGCAGCGGTGCGGCGGTGACGGCGCGCACCTCGTCGACGCCGACGCCCGGCGCCAGCTCGCGCAGGACGAAGCCGTTCGCGTCGACGTCGATCACGGCGAGATCCGTGACGACGGTCGCGACGCAGCGCTCGGCCGTGAGGGGATACGAGCAGCGCTCGACGAGCTTCGCTTCGCCCGCGCGCGTCAGATGGAACATCATGACGATCAGCCGTCCCGTCCCCGCCGCGAGGTCCATGGCGCCGCCGATCCCGCCGACGCCGGTCGCGGGCACGCGCCAGTTGGCGAGGTCGCCGGTGGCCGCCACCTGGAATCCGCCGAGCACGATCGTCGTCACGCGTCCGGCGCGCGCCATCGCGAAGGCGTCCGCCGAGTCGGTGACGCTCTCGCCCGGGAGCCCCGTGACGAGCTGCCCGCTCGCGTTGTAGCGATGCACGTCGGTCGCCTCGTCCGGGTTGGCGAGCGGCCCGAAGCCGAGGAGGCCGTTCTCGGAGTGGAGCGTGATCTCGTCCTCCGGCGCCAAGTGACTCGAGACGAGCGTCGGAAGCCCGACGCCGAGGTTCACGTACTCCCCGCGCCGGAGCAGCCGCGCGACCTTGCGCGCCATCAGGTCGGGCGGGATGCCGCGCGGCCCGACCGGACGCTCGCGCACCTCCAGGTCCCACTGCTTGCCGAAGCGGCGCGACAGCGCGCGCACGGTCGCGGGATCCATCGGATGCTCCGTCCGCACGACGCGATC
This sequence comes from Candidatus Eisenbacteria bacterium, assembly GCA_035577985.1. Classification (NCBI taxonomy): domain Bacteria; phylum Candidatus Eiseniibacteriota; species Candidatus Eiseniibacteriota bacterium. The sequence goes on along the minus strand of DATJZY010000075.1, from coordinate 6,235 downwards.
GACGAAGATGCCGGGCGTGACGATCGTCTCGGGATCGAGCGCGCCGGGCTCGACGATCTCGTCGACCTCGGCGATCGTGCAGCGCGCGGCGGTCGCGAAGACGGGGTTCGTGCTGCGCGAGCCGCGCCGGTACGTGAGATTACCGTGGCGGTCGGCGCGCGCGGCGCGCACCAGCGCGACGTCGCAGCGGATCGCCCGCTCGAGGACGTGCGCGCGCCCGTCGAAGACCCGCTCCTCCTTGTCGCGCGCGGCGTCGGTGCCGGCTGCGGTCCGCGTGTAGAACGCCGCGAGCCCGGCGCCGCCGGCGCGCACGCGCTCGACGAGCGTGCCCTGCGGAACCAGCTCGAGGTCGATCCGACCCGAGGTGATCCCGTCGCCCATGGGCGCGCGCTGCGTCGGGTAGACGGCGTAGCTCGCGACGAGCCGCCGCACGAGCCCCCGCTGCGCGAGGAGCTGTGGCGAGAGCGGGCCGACGCCGGGCGTGTTGGCGACGACCGTGAGCGCGCGTGCCCCGCGCTCGGCGAGCGCTTCGATGAGGCTCGCGGGCCATCCCTGGATGACGCCGAAGCCTCCGATCAACACCGACGCGCCGTCGGGAACGTCCGCGACGGCGAGCGCCGCGCTCGGCACGACCTTGTCCACCGGTCCGCCGGACTATAGGCGGCCGGCGGCGCGCGACACAACGCACGGGTTCCCAGCCTGCGGCCACCCTGCTATGCGGCGGCAGGAGGACCCATGGCGCTACTCGATCAGCTCGCCAATCAGGTGCTCGCGAGTCTCCAGGGAGGCCAGATCCAGGGCGGTGCGTCACGCAATCAGGCGACGGACCTGATGCAGGCGGTCCTCTCGATGCTGAACCAGCAGGGCGGCCTCGGCGGGCTGCTCCAGCAGTTCCAGCAGAAGGGCATGGGAAACATCGCGGACTCGTGGGTCGGCACCGGGCAGAACCAGCCCATCTCCGGACGCCAGCTCGAGGACGTGCTCGGCGCCGACACGGTCGGCAGGCTCTCGCAGCAGGCCGGCCTTCCGGCCGACCAGGGGCTCGGCGCGCTCGCGCAGCTCCTGCCGCAGATGATCGACACGCTGACGCCCCAGGGGCGGGTCCCGCAGCAGAACGACCTGCTCGCCGCCGGGCTCGACTTCCTGAAGAAGACGCTCGCCTGACGAGCCCGACTCCGCAGACCGGTACGCGCCCGCGATCGCTGCTGCGCTCGCTCGTCCCGGCCGACTTCCTGACACTCGGCAACGCCGCTTGCGGCACGGGCGCGATCTTCTGCTGCCTCAACTACCTCGAGGCGGCGCATCGAGCGGGGCCGCTCGCCGGCGCCTTCGTGCTCCTGCCGGCCGCGCTCGTCCTCGACGTCGCCGACGGCATGCTCGCACGTGGCTCGCATCGCTCGTCGCCGTTCGGCGCCGATCTCGACTCGCTCGCCGACGTGATCTCGTTCGGCGTCGCGCCGGCCGTCCTCGGCTTCACGCTCGGGATGCGCGGGCTGTGGGACGCGCTCGTGCTGTGCGCGTTCGTGTGCTGCGGGGTCGGCCGCCTCGCGCGCTTCAACGTGACCGCCGCCGCGCTCGCGGACGCGAGCGGCAAGGTGCGGTACTACGAAGGGACGCCGATTCCGACCAGCCTCGCGCTCGTCGCCGTGCTCGGGGTGGCGTGGTGGCAGGGCGCGGTCGGCGACGCCCTCTGGCTCGGGCGCCTGCAGGTGGGACCGGGCACGTTCCACCCCCTGGTCCTCCTCTATGCCGCCAGCGGCGCCGCGATGGTGAGCCGCCTGCGCGTCCCCAAGCCCTGAGTGCCGGTCCACTCCGAGAGCGCGCTCATCCTGGCGGCGGCCGTGGCGCCGCCGGTCGTCTTCGCGCTCGTCGTGCTGCGGCTGGGTGGCGGTCGTGCCGTCGGCTTCGCCGACGTCGGCGCGTTCCTGTGGGGCGCGCTCGTCGCTCCCGTCGCCGCGACGCTCATGAACGACGCGCTCGGCGCATGGGCGACGCGCGCGCTCGGCGACGCCACCGCCGGCTGGACCGTACCGACGATCGTCGCGCCGCTGGTCGAAGAGTGCGTGAAAGGCGTGGGCGTCGCCCTGGTTCTCGCCCTCGCGCCGGGAGCCACCACGAGCGTGCCCGCGGGCATCCTCACCGGTGCGCTCGTCGGCCTCGGCTTCGCCGCCACCGAGAACGTCACCTACTACACGCTCGCCGCGGTGCAGGCGGGCTACGCCGGCCTCGGGCGCGCGGTGTACCTCCGCGGCGTCGTGCAGGGCCTCAACCACGCCGCCTTCACCGCCGCGACGGGTGCGGGCATCGCCTGGGGGCTACGCCGGGGACGGACCCTCGCCCTCGGCCTCGCGGGGCTCGGCGTCGCGGTCGTGGCGCACGCCGTCTGGAACGGCGTCACCTCGCGCGCCATCACCGACGCGCTCTGCAACGCGCCGACGCCGGGCGGCGCCTGCGCGCGCGCACCGGCTTCGGCCGATCTCTTCGTCACGGCGCCGCTGCTGGTCGTCGCGTCGATCGGTCCGCTCGCGCTCGCCCTCGGTCTGTTCGCCCGCCGCGCGCGTCGTGCTTAAGCCTGTCGCTCGTGTACTGAAGATCGACACGGCCGAGGCACCTGACACCCAGCGAGTTTGTCACCCACCGTCAGGGAACACGGACGGCCGAAGCAGGCGCTAATGGCATGGTCCGCTCCCGCCTGAGGTAGAGCAGTCATCGTGCTCACTCGGAGGGAGGAATCGTTATGGATGTGAAGACGGTCGGCATCGATCTCGGGAAGAACGTGTTTCATGTCGTCGGACTCGACGAGCGCGGAGCTATCACGCTCAAGCGCCGGCTCACTCGAACGCAGTTGGCCGTGCTCATGGCGAACTTGCCACGCGCCCTGGTTGGCATGGAAGCCTGTCCCGGGTCGCATCACATGGCGCGGCGGCTCGAGGAACATGGGCACACGGTTCGTTTGCTGCCGCCGCAGTACGTGCGGCCATACGTCAAAACCAACAAAAACGACTTCCGCGACGCCGAAGCGATCGCGGAGGCCGTTGGCCGCGGCACGATGCGGTTTGTGCCACCCAAGACAGTCGCGCAGCTCGATCTCCAAGCACGCCATCGCGTCCGCGATCGTCTGGTGGGCCATCGCACGGCGCTCGTGAACCAGATCCGCGCTTTCCTCCTCGAGCAGGGACTACCGATGCGCCCGGGACGGCTCGCGCTGCGGTCCGAGCTGCGGCGCCGCCTTGCGACCGCGCCATCGGGGATCTCGCCAAGTCTCGCGTGCCTGCTGGCGCAACTATCGCAGGAGTGGGAGCAGCTCGAAGACCGCATTGAGCGCGTGACAGAAGAGATCACTGCGCTGGCACACCGCGAACCCGCGTGTCAGCGGCTCATGGCCGTGCCCGGCATCGGTCCGATTTCCGCCACGGCCATTGTGGCCGCGGTCGGGAACGGCAGCGGCTTTACCAAGGGCCGCGACTTCGCCGCGTGGCTCGGGCTCGTACCACGGCAGAACTCGACTGGCGGCAGACCGCGTCTCCTCGGTGTCAGCAAACACGGGAATACCTACTTGCGACGCCTCATGGTCCTTGGGGCCCAGGCCGTGATGCGCAGCAAAGTGCGGGAACGGCAGCGATTCGGTCCCTGGCTGCAGCGGCTCGAGCTCCGCGTCCACCGCAACGTCGCTGTCATCGCGCTCGCGAACAAGCTCGCGCGAATCGCCTGGAGCGTCCTCGCGAAAGCGATGCCCTATCGGCCGTTCATGGAGGACGCCGCCTAGCTGCTGCTCCACACGATGCTCTCTACGCCTCCACACGTCTGCGATGCGCGATCAGCACGATGGCGGAACCGCCAAGACGGCGTGCCCGAAACCCTGGTAGAGTATGCGGCCCACGAGGCCGGGGCGCTTTTGAGGACGGGCACGCGCGCATTCCATCGTGGCCCGGGGCGTCTCCAGCCCCGCACAGAGGCCGAATACATTAGCGCAGACGGTCACCCCGTTGCGCTGATCACGCTGGTGCGGCGGGAGCGGACCATACATTACTCTAGTTTTGAGGTGGCGTCGATTTCGGGGAGAACGTCACCAATGGGATCCTCAACCATCCATCGTCCCGTCGTCGCGTCGTAGTCACGTGCCCCAAACCGCACGAGCCCCGTATCGCGATCGTAGAGGCCACCCGCGAAGGCGAACGGCTGAAACCCCGGGCTCGTGTCCATCGTCACCCGCCCGAACTCGTCGTACTCCATGCGCTGGACGACCGTGCCGTCGCTCGTGTTGATGACGAGCCGCGGCGAGCCCAGGTGGTCGGAGAGGAGGCGATAGCTGAGCGCCGACGCGATGGCGTCACTACGAGACGGACTTCGCCAGCACGGTTCTGACCTCGCAGCGCGCGGTCGCCGAATGCGAGTACCGCGGGGAGTGCGAAGGTCCGAGGTGCCGTTTCAGCAAACGCGCCGCGTTCGCCGTGGCGCATTCGCTCTTTAGCCGCCGTCTCCGCCACCGCGAGCGGAGTGTAGCAGCTCGTCGGCGGAGTCAGGAGCGCTGCAGGCTCGCGGGGGGCGGGGCGGCGGGGTTCTGATGGATCGGGCGCGCAGCGCTGCCACCACTTTGTTCTGGGCGCCCCCTGGAGGGGGCAGACGGGCGGTCGGTGTCGGACGCTGGGGCGGCGGGCACAGCGCGCGACGCGCGATCGTGCCGCGAGCCGGGCGCGCGCACGCCACGCGACTCGGCCTCCACGGCGAGCTCATCGTCACGCTCGCCGATCTCCTCGGCGTCTCGGCCGACGAGCTCCTTGGCCGCGCCGCCCGGTCATCCCGCGGCACCGCGGTCAAGAATCGCCGCCTGCTGCGCCGCATCCAGGAGATCGATCGCCTCCCCAAACACGATCAGCAGGCGCTCCTGCGGACGATCGACGCGTTCCCTACCCGAGCCGCCTCATAGAGCGTCGCTGGTAAGGAGGGTCACCGCGACCGAATCAGATCCCCGAACACAAGCGCAGCGTCTCGGGTCCCATGTACGCTCGAGCAGCTTGCATCCACTCCTGTCGCTCCTGAAGCCCCTCGCAGACAGAGACTTCGACCACCTCACGCACGTGGACGTCCGCACTCGTTGCCATGGCTTCAAGAAAGGCGAAGGCGCGCTCGAGCAGTGCACGGTCTGGGACGGGTGCTTCGAGCAAGGGGATCAAAAAGTACTTGGTCACCACGTCGCCGAATACCACGTGCGGAAGGTAGTCCTGTCCCCATCGACTGCTCAGCGCGCGAAACGTTGGTGTGATCTCTGGTAGCGCCTCGAGAAGAGCCGCTACGAGCCCTTCGTAGTCAATGGACTTCCGCATCTCAGAGTGCCCCAAGCGCAGCCTGAAGGTCCATCACAACAGCTTCTGCGATGGCGCGGTCCGTTCCGCACAGCCCGCCTTCTCTAAGGAGCCTCTGCAGCTGACTCAGGCGTTCCCGACCCTTGAGCAAATGCTTTGTGAGCCCCTGCCTGAGTTCGTCGCGAATGGCTCCGGCGGTCCCACCTGGGATGCGGTCCTTCAGGCGGAAGAGCTCTCCCAGTGCATCTCGGAGCTCAGCGTTGCTCGCTTGTCTTTGGAGCCCCTGCCCGGCGGCTTCGAGAATGGTCTGGATTTCTTCGACGTCACCCCGCGCCACGGCCTGCTCAAGCGCCTTGGTCACCGAGTCTTCAGACAAGCCTGCCCGATCGACGAAGTTCTCCGGATCATTCCCCGCGTAGGCGTACAGGTTCGTTCCGCGGCTGCCGAAGAAGGTCAGGGGATCCTTGGCCGTCCAGCGCCCCGTCGCCGCGTCGTAGTCCCGTGCCCCGAACCGCACGAGCCCCGTGTCCCGATCGTAGAGTCCGCCCGCGAAGCCGAAGGGCTGGAAGCCCGGGTTCGTGTCCATCGTCACCCGCCCGAACTCGTCATAGTCCATCCGCTGCTCGACGTCGCCGGTGTCCGTGTTGATCACCAGGCGCGGCGACCCCAGGTGGTCGGTCACGAGGCGATACGTGACGCCCCCTTTCACCATGTACTCGGGCACGTTGACCCGCGTCCCGTACACGAAGCGGCTGACGACGTTCCCCGTACCATCGAGCTCCGCCGCGATGCGCAGCTGGTCCTCGTACAGGAACCCCTGGGTCAGCGTCCCGTTCACCGTCTTCCCCACCCGCCGGTTCGCCGGGTCGATCACGTATTCAAGCACCGTGCCGTTCGGCAGCGTGGCGGATCGCAGGTTTCCGAGCGCATCG
>DATJZY010000074.1 GCA_035577985.1 Candidatus Eisenbacteria bacterium | reverse complement strand
ACGCGCGTGCTGCGCGGCGCGATCGCGCTCGATCGCGGCTCGGATCGCGGCGAGCAGCGCGCGCGAGCGGGTCGGCTTGGTCAGGAACTCGACCGCGCCCTCCTTCATCGCGCGTACCGACATCGGGATGCTGCCGCGCCCAGTGATGAAGATTATCGGGATTCGTACGCCAGCTCGCGCGAGCTCGCGCTGCAGATCAAGGCCGCTCAGCCCCGGGAGGTGCACGTCCAGCACGAGGCACGACGGACCGGCCACACGCACGTGATCCATGAACTCCTTGGCGGACGCGAACGTCTGGACGCAGAATCCCATCGAACGCACGAGGCGCTCGGTCGACCGCCGGACCGAGGGATCGTCGTCGACGACGAATACGGTTGCGTCCGCGTCGCTCACGCCGCTCCAGATTCCTTCGCCGCTTGGGGTCGAAAGGAGAACACCGCGCCGCGCCCACAGCTGGACTCGGCCCACAGGTGGCTGCCGTGGCTCTGGAGGATGATCGAACGGCTGATCGCGGGCCCGATCCCTGTGCCGCTCGCCTTGGTCGTGCAAGTCACCGCCGGCCGTCCGATTTCCGTGTCGCGACGCCCCTGGATGTGAAGGGACCCTTCCTAGTTCATCGACGCGGCCCATCGCAACCATGGCGTTCACGACGAGTTTCGCTCACCGGCGGCCCACCTCGGGATGAAGCGCACGAAGCTGCAAGCTCTGAGGAACGGGACGGGATGACCAGACCCGGCTGATCGAGCCCGCGGTGGGCGCGGCCCGGCCTCGTTCCCGCACCAAACGTCACGTCGTCCGCCGGACCTTCGGCGTCCATTCCGCGAATGCGACGGGGCTCGACCTCCTGGTCCGAGCCTCTCACGTTTGCGCTACGATCCATGGCGGGCGGATGGCACCGCCGGATCGACACCTCGCGCGAGTCGCCCGACGACATCTGCGAGTGGGCCGCGGCACCACCGCATCCGGGCGAGATCACATTTCGGTCTTCAACCTCCAGGCCCCCCGCTCAGGGTCGCCTGAATCAGCTTCGCCCGCTCCACATCGACGTTCGTCTTCAGCACCGTCCCGCCGAGCCCCCGGATCCCGTGCAGAACGACGTCCATGTCCCCTTGATCGTCCAACACGAACAGCGCGGAGGTCCCGGGCTTCATCATCCCCTCGATCTCGCGCACGAAGTCGTCGCCGATCCCGACCGCCGCCGCGGACACCCCGGTTCCTGCGCCGCCCAGCAACGCTCCGACGGCGGCGCCGGTGAACGGCGTCCCGAGCACCAGACCCGCGACGAAGCCGACGACGGTGCAACCGAGGATGTTGGGGACGGCGGGAAACGGCTCTCGGTCCAACGTGAAGGATCCATCGGGATGTCTCACGACGACCGCCGCGTCCAGGAGGATGAGGTAGGACTCGCCCCACCCGAGCCGTATGATCTCGTCTTTGACCTGACCCGCCCGCTCCATGTCGTCGTAGCCGATAGCCCAGAGATGGGCGGCGACGGTCGATTGCTGGCTCTCCTTCGTCAAAGGCTTCCGAACCGTGATTCGCCTAGACATTGTCCCCCTCCGTCGATGTGGTTGTGGCACGAACCTCGAGAGTCCCTCAGCTCGCCGCGCTTCCGGCGAGCGTCGCCTGGATCAGTTTCGCCCGTTCCACATCGACGTTCGTCTTCAGCACCGTTCCGCCGAGCCCGCGTAGGTTGTGGAGAATCACGTCCATGTCGCCTTCGTCGTCCAACACGAACAGCGCCGCTGTCCCGGGCCGCATCATCTCTTCGACCTCGCGGATGAAGTCATCCGTGATCCCGACCGTGGCCGCGACTCCACTGCCTACGAGACCCAGAGCTGCACCAACGGCCGCGGCGGTGAGCGGGGGTGCGGCGAGCACGAGGCCCACGATGAAGGCCACGGCGGCCGAGCCGAGGATGTTCTCCCCGGTGGGGACGGGCTCGCGGTCGAGCGTGAACGACCCATCGGACTGCCGTACCACGACTACGACGTCCGAGAGAAGGAGGTAGTGCTCGTCCCACCCGAGCTTGGTGATCTCGTCTCTGACCTTCCGGGCCTGCTCCACGTCGTCGTAGCCGACGGCCCAGAGATGGC
>DATJZY010000073.1 GCA_035577985.1 Candidatus Eisenbacteria bacterium | reverse complement strand
CAGAAACAGCACGACGATGGCGCCGGCGTAGACGACGACCTGCAGCAGAGCGATCAGGTGTGCGTCGAGCGCGGCGAACATGAGGGCCACCTGGACGAACGCCATCACCAGCGCGAGCGCGCAGTACACCGGGTTGCGGTGGAGGACCACGGTCAGCGCCGAGGCGACCGACAGAACGGCCAGGAGCCAGAAGAGGATCATGCCCCGGTCCACCCCTCGAGCCACAGCACCAGGACCGCCGACGCCGCCACGTTGGCGAGACCGACCGGCAACAGCTTCTTCCAGCCGAACATCATGAGCTGGTCGTAGCGTAGCCGGGGCACGGACCAGAGGATCAGAATCTGGATCCAACAGAACACGAACACCTTCACCAGAAACGCGACCACCTGGAGCAGCGTGACGACCAGAGACGGAACGGCCACCGCGAACCCGCCGGGGAAATGGAACCCGTCGCGATACAGGAACGGCACCTGCCAACCACCGAAGAACAGCGTCGTCGTGAGCGCCGCCACGATCGCCACCTCGATGAAGTCTGACATCATGAACATCGACATCTTCGAGCCGGAGTACTCGGTCTGGAAGCCGGCCACGAGCTCGCTCTCGGCCTCCGGCAGATCGAACGGCGCGCGCTTCGATTCGGCAATGCCGGCGATGAAGAGCAGGACGAAGGCGATCGGCTGGTAGAAGATTCCCCAGGCGGGCACGACGCCCCACATCAGTTGCCCCTGTGCACGTGCGATCTCCTGGAGATCGAGCGTCCCGTAGGTGAGAGCGACGCTCACCAGCGCGAGACCCATGGCGATCTCGTAGGAGATCATCTGTGCCGAGCCACGGACGGCGCCCAGAAAGGCGTAGCGGGAGTTGGATGCCCAGCCGCCGACGATCACCCCGTACACGCCGAGCGATACCAGCGCGAGCACGAAGAGGATGCCTCCGGAGAGCTCGACGGCCTGCAGGTTGATCTGCCGCCCGCCGACCACGAGCACATCGCCGAAGGGCACCACGGCGAAGGTCAGGAAGAGCGGAAACACCGCAAGCCAGGGCGCGAGCCAGTGAAGGAAATGGTCCGCGGCTGCCGGCACGATGTCCTCCTTGGTGAGCAGCTTCAGAGGATCGGCCATCATGGTGTTCACGATTCCGAGGTTGAATGGCAGCAGCCCACCGAACACGTTGGCGCGGTCGGCGCCGACCCGGTCCTGGATCAGGGCCGAGCCCTTGCGCTCGATCCACAGCAAGAGGACCGTCACCTGCAAGCAGATCAGCAGCGCCACCAGCGCCGTGGCGAAGCTGATGATCAGATCCATCGGCGTTCCCCGGGCGTCAGTCCCATTCCAACGCCCCGACCCGCCAGACGTAGGCGAGGCCCCCAGCCAGAACGCCCATGAAGACCGCCATCTCCGCGAGACCGAACCACCCGAGCTGTCGGTAGGCGACGGCCCACGGGTACATGAACACCACCTCGATATCGAAGACGATGAAGAGGATGGCCGTGAGGTAGAACTTCACCGGGAACCGCGTGCCGCGAAGCGAGCCGATGGGCGGGTTGCCGGTCTCGAAGATCTCGTACTTCACCGTGCTGCCGCGCCTGCGGCCGAGGATCCGGCTCATGAACAGCAGGAGCGTCGCCACGAGCGCGCACAGCGCGGCGTTGATCGACAGTGCGGCGTACGGGTTCAACGTCGGACCTTCCCGAGCTTCAGGCCACGCGGATCAGCTTCTTGTTCACGAACTCGCCGATCCCGAGCTGCGAGAGCTCCCGCCCGTAGCCGGAGTTCTTCACCCCTCCGAACGGCAGCTCGGGCGCCGTCCAGGTCGACTCGTTGATCCAGACCATGCCGGTATCGATCTCACGCGCGACGCGCTTTCCCCGCTCGATGTCCCGCGTGATCACGGTGCCGCCCAACCCATAGGGCGAGTCGTTTGCCAGTCGCACCGCTTCCTTCTCGCCACCGACACGGAACACGAGCGCCACGGGAGCGAAGAACTCCTGGTAGTAGGCGGGATTGCCCGGCTCGACGCCGGTCAGAATGGTCGGCGCGAGGAAGTACCCCGGACGCTCGAGGCGCTTGCCACCCGTCACCACCTTGGCGCCGTGGTCGACCGCCTCCTTGATCTGCTGCAACACACGCTCGAGCGCGGCAGCCGTACACAGAGGCCCGAGTGTCGTCTTGGCGTCGAAGGGGTCCCCGGGGACCAGTTTTGCGAACTCGTCCCGGAACCGCTGAAGGAACGGATCGGCGATCTTCGCGTCGAGGATGAACCGCTTGGCGGCCACGCAACACTCTCCCGTGTTGTTCATCCGCCCCCACAGGCCGCGCGCGATCGCAGTATCCATGTCCGCGTCGTCCAACACGATGAACGCATCGCTGCCGCCGAGCTCCAGGGTGCTCTTTTTGAGCGCCTGCCCGGCCTCGGCACCGACCGCCGACCCGGCCCGTTCGCTGCCCGTCAGCGCGACACCTCTGATGCGCGGGTCCGCGATGGCCCTGGCCGCCTGGTCGTTCGAGAGGAACACGTTCGCATAGGCACCCCGCGGCGCGCCGGCGTCGAGGAAGAGCTTCTCGAAGGCCAACGCGCACTGCGGCACGTTCGGCGCGTGCTTCACGATGAGCGTATTGCCCGCCATCAGGTTCGGGCCGGCGACGCGCGCCAGCTGGTAATAGGGGAAGTTCCACGGCTCCACGCAGAAGAGCACGCCGATGGGAGCGCTCTCGATCACCGCCTCGCCCCGTTTGACCTGCAGCTTCTGCGGCGCGAGGAACTCCGCCGCCCCGTCGGCGTAGTAGTCCAGAATGCCGGCGCTCAGCTCGACCTCCGCTCGAGCCTCGCGGAACAGCTTCCCCATCTCCAGCGTGACCAGCCTCGCGAAGTCGTCGATCTTGTTCCGCAGAATCGAGGCCGCTCTGGCGACGATCGCCTTCCGGTCCGCCAGGGATCGCCGGCGCCAGTCGTCCTCGTAGGTCTTCTGAGCGGTCTGGATGAACTTCTCGAGCTCGGCGTCCGTGTGCTCGGGGAAGGTCTGGAGCAGCATCTCGGTGTATGGATTGATCGTCTGGTATGCCATCGGGTCTCTTTCCTTTTGGGGGTGGGGTTTCGTCGGCTACGCGGCCGGTTGTCTCGAGCGACTGCCTCAGCTCCTCTCCACGCCGAGCACGCGGCCCTGCGCGTTGCCCTCGCGATGACCGGGTGAGCCGTTGCCCTACCGCCGGACATCCGACCGCCATCATTCTCGTCTCGGGCTCTCGGACTCGGCTACGGAGCAACGGGCGTGCCCACGTTCAGTCGGGTACCACCGCACGCCGTGCGTCGTCCGGACGGAGGTCCGACGAGAGACGTGGACACTCGGACGCCGACGGATCGGCTCGCGTGTCGTCATGTCGGCAACGCGATCGGGCTGTCACCACAGATGCTAGGGAGTCGCGCCGGACGATGCCGGGCCAGTGCCTTCACCCGGTTCACGCAACTCGAGCGAAGCGACGTCCCGCCCCGTGGCTCCGCGGCTTCGTTCGCGGGCATCGCGGGGGCACTGCGGTGCCGTAACATCGCGCGTCGCTCGCCATGGGGTCGAGGGCGGGAGGGCCATCGGCGGCAGCTCGGACGGAGCCTGTCGACTGGTCGGCTGGCATGCCGACATGTCGACAGCTCGTGATGACCGTCCGCGCGGCGGGTCTTATCGGCCGCGTCCGGCGTCCGGCTCGACGCCGATCGGCAGCGTCAGATGGAACACGGCGCCGCGCGGGTCGTTGGCCGTCGCCCACAGCCGCCCGCCGTGCGATTCCACGATCGATAGACTGATCGCCAGCCCCATCCCCATGCCCTGCGGCTTGGTCGTCTGGAATGCCTTGAACAGTCGATCGCGAATCGACGGACTGAGCCCCGGGCCCGAATCCGCGACGCTGATCAGCACGGCGTCCGCGTCGGACGGCATGGACGCGATCGACAGCTCGCGCGGCGCCTGGCCGTTGGCGCTCATTGCCTCGATCGCGTTCATCATCAGGTTGACGAGCACCTGTTGTAGCTGGATGCGATCCGCCAGCACCGGCGGCAGGTCCTCGCCCAGCCCGGTCCGCACCGACACACCGTGGCCGCGCATCTCGTGGCGGAGCAGGGCTATGACCTCGACGATGATCGTGTTGACCTCTACGGCGTCCTTCCGCGGCGGGTCCTTCTTGGCGAGTGCACGGATGCGGCCGATGATCTCCCCGGCGCGGTGGCCCTCCTCGACGACGAGCTCGGCCGATTGCCGCGCTTCCTCGAGGTTCCCGGCGTCGAGCCAGTTGAGGCACGCGCTGGCGTTGTTCGACACCGCGGCCAGCGGTTGGCTGATCTCGTGCGCGATCGAGGCACTCATCTCTCCCAGCGTCGCCACGCGGGCGACGTGAGCGAGCTCGGCACGGGCGTGCGCCAGCGCGTCTTCGGCCGACTTCCGCTCGATGAACTGGCCGATCTGACTGCCGATCATGGCCATCATCTCGAGCACACCCGGGTCGCGTTGCCGGATGTCCCTGCTGAAGAACTCCATGACGCCGAGCACGTCGTGACCGAGGATGATCGGCACGCCGAACCCGGCGTGCAGGAGCTCGCGGGCAGCGATGGACGCTCGCACGAAGCCGGGTTCGTTCACGACGTCCGGCATGTAGACCGGTTCCCCATTTGCCCAGACGCGACCCGGCAGCCCGATTCCGCGCGGAAGCGTGCGCTCGCGACTGGCCGCTTCGAATTCCGGAACGTCGACGGCGTTGCTGTGCCAGAGCTCCACGCATCGCAGCACGCCGGCCTCCCGGTCGATGCGCCACAGCGCTCCCACGTCCCAGAGCAGCGATTCGCACAATGCCTGCAAGACCCTGGGGGTCGCCTCTTCGAGGCTCGTCACGGCCGCCAGGATCTGGGTCACAGCGTGTTGGGCCAGGACCCGCTGCTCGGCGAGCTTGCGCTCCGTGATGTCCTGCAGCGTCCCGAACATGCGGATCGGCTGGCCCGACTCGTCGCACAGGTTGTCGCCCCAGCCGTGAATGAAGCGCACCTCGCCGCCCGGACGCCTGAGGCGGTACTCGAGTTCATATCGCCCGCCGCCCGGCAGCGCCTGCGCCACTCCCGTCACCTGCCGCTCGCGATCGGCCGGCAGGAGTAGCTCCTGGATCTCGTTGGCGTCCAGGCTGCGGTGCTGCAGCGGGAGCCCGAAGATCCGAAGGGTCTCCTCCGACAACGTGTAGCGATCGGTCACGAGATCGCGCTCCCAGTACCCCACGTGAGCGATCCGCTGGGCCTCCTCAAGCCGGCGCTCGCTCTCGCGGAGGTCGCGAAGGATGAGCACGCCGGTCAGCGCGTCCTCCAGCCGGCGGCCGATCTCCTGGAACAGGCGCTCTTCGGGCGGCGTCCATACGCGCGACGAGGAGCACTGGTGGAGACCCAGCATGTACGACAGGTCGCCCTTCGGACGGATCGCCATGGCGATCATGGACCGGATGCCGAAACGCCGCGCCGGTTCCGACGGCAGGGCGTGGTCCGAACCCGGCCCGAATCGCACCGGGGCCGTGGACGCCCGCACCCGCTCGAAAACGGCGGCGGTCTCCGGGTCGACGGGCATCTCGTGACCCAGCGCGAACGCGCCGGGGAACTCGGCCCGGGTGTGCTCCATCGGCACGCGCCAGGAGGTCGCGTCCGGATCGCACGGATACACGAGCCATGCGCGATCGCAGCCGAAGATGTGCAGGACCGCCTCGAGCACGTCGCTCATCATCCGTTCGAGATCGTTGGTGCTCTGAATCGCCCGGTTGACGCGGTCCATGCTCTCGAGGAACCACAGGTGGGCCTGGCGCTCCTCCTCGGCTCGCTTGCGCTCGATCGCAATGCTGGCGAGATCGGTGACCCGCTCGATGATCTTCTGCTGCGACGCCGTGGGGCGGCGGGGCTGCCGGGCATAGACGGCGACGCTCGCCAGCACGCGTCCGTCCGAGGCGCGCACCGGCGTCGACCAGCATGCGCGGAGCCCGTGCGGCAGCGCGAGCGCGCGCTGGGCGGCCCACAGCGGATCGTTCGCGATGTCGGCGACGATCACCGGCTCGTTGCGATGGACCGCCGTGCCGCAGGAGCCGGCCATGGGACCGATGCGCATGCCGTCGATCGCCTCGACGTAGCTCCTGGGCAGGCTGGGTGCGGCACCGTGCCGGAGCCGGCGGCCGTCGGCGTCGACGAGCAGGATCGAGGCGAGCGACCCCGGCGAGAGCTCTTCGACCAGCCGGCAGAGACCATCGAGAATCACCGGGAGGGAACCGCCCCGGGCAATCTGCTCCAGCAGTCGCTTCTCGCCGGCCAGCACCGTCTCGGCCCGCTGCCGCTCCTCCCGCTCCCTGGCCTCGCGCAGCGCGCGCTGCACCGAGGGGCCGATGCGGGAGAGGCGCTCCTTCAGGACGTAGTCGATCGCCCCGAACTTCATCGCCTCGATGGCGACCTCTTCGCCCAGCGTTCCCGACACGAAGATGAACGGGACGTGGGGACAGACTTGCGCGGCGAGCTTCAGCGCCGACAGCCCGTCGAAGCCCGGCAGGGTGTGGTCGGCGAGGATGACGTCGAAGCCCTCGGCGAGGGCCGCCAGGAAGTCCGCCTGGGTCTCGACCCGCGTCACGTCGGCGACGATGCCGTCGTTCTCCAGCGCCGCGTGGATCAGCTCGGCATCGGCCGGATTGTCCTCCAGATGCAGGATCCGAAGCGGCGACGTCGTCGGCGGCGGATGGAGGATTCCAAGCGGGAATGTCACGCGTGGCCTACGTCTGCGGCCCCTTGCGGATGCTGCCCGGCGGGGGCTGGTTGATGACGGCCCAGAAGACACCCAGCTCCTTTATTGCGTTGACGAACTCGTGAAAGTCGACCGGCTTCACCACGTAGGCGTTCACCCCCAGCCGATAGCTCTCCACGAGGTCGCGCTCCTCCCGCGACGAGGTGAGCACCACCACCGGAATCACCCGCAGCTTCTCGTCGGCCTTGATCTGCCGCAGCACCTCGAGGCCGTCCACCTTGGGCAGCTTGAGATCGAGGAGCAAGACGGCTGGGTTGTCGGTGGTGCGGCCGGCGAAGCTGCCGCGGCAGTACAGATAATCGAGCGCCTCGGCGCCGTCGCCCGTGACCACGACCTCGTTGGCGAGGTTGTATTCGGCGAGGGCGGTCATCGTCAGCTCCACGTCGTTGGGATCGTCCTCGACCATCAGGATTCGTCCGAGCTCCGTCATGCCCGGATTCCTACCACGACTTCGGAAGCGAGAAACAGAAGGTCGCCCCCCCGTCGACCACCCCCTCCGCCCACACGCGGCCGCCATGACGCTGGACTATGCGTTGCACGGTGGCGAGGCCGATTCCGGTCCCTTCGAAGGCGTCCGCGGAGTGCAGCCGCTGGAACACCCCGAACAGCTTGCTGGCGTACCGCATGTCGAAGCCGACGCCGTTGTCCCGGACGAAGACGCCGATCGCGCCGTCGTCGGTGTCCGTGGGGCCGATCTCGATCTTCGCCTGCGGGCGGGTGCGCGTGAACTTGATTGCGTTCGACATCAGGTTCACGAGCGCCAGGCGGAGCATGGCGCGGTCGGCGTAGACGTCGGGCAGGGCGCCGACGGCCCAGGTGATGTCGCGGCCCTCGGTCTCCGGGCGCACCTCCTCCATGGCCTCCCTGACGAGCGCGTCGAGGCTCACCCGGGTCTTGCGCGTCTCGGCGCGGCCGATCCGCGAGAAGGCGAGCAGATCGTCGATGAGATTGCCCATGCGCTTGGCAGCTTCGACGATCAGCGTCATGTACCGCCGGCTCTTGTCGTCCATCTGGGCGGCGGCGTTCTTCTGGAGCAGCTCGGCATAGCCGGCGACGTGGCGGAGCGGCGCCCGCAGGTCGTGGGAGATGGAATAGGCGAATGCCTCCAGCTCCTTGTTGGTGGCCTGCAGCTCGGTGGTGCGCCTCGCCAGAGACTCGTTCAGCTTCCCGATCTCCTCCTCCCGGCGCCTGCGGTCCGTGATGTCGTTGTCGCTCGCGAGAATGGCGACGGGCCGGTCGGCCGCGTCCCGGAACAGCGACCACCGCGTGGCCACCGTCACCTGCGTTCCATCCTTCCGGGTCTTCTGCAGCTCGCCTTCCCAGCGATCGGTCCGCAGGAGCTCGGCCCGGATCTCCTCGACCGGGACGCTGAACACCGTCCGCAGGAGCTCGTGCGCGTACTGCCCGACGGCCTGCTGGGCCGTCCATCCATAGAGCTCCTCGGCGCCGCGGTTCCAGTACGTGATGACGTTGTTCCAGTCGTCCACGAAGATCGAGTCGTGCGTGAGGTCGAGCAGGCGGGCTTGCCGGGTTCGCTCGGCCACCTCCCGCTCCAGCGCGGCGCTGGCCTCGCGCAGTTCGCGCTCGACGCGGCGCCGATGCGCGCTGAACGTCGCGATCACGAGCGCGAAGACGAAAACGACGACCACCAGCGGTCGTTGAACCGGGGAGAAGTCGAACTCGTACAGCGGCTCGATGAAGAAGTAGTCGAAGCCCAGCGCCGACAGGACGACGGCCGCCAGGCCGGCCGGCAGCCCCGCGTTCCAGACCGTCACGGCGACGGCCATCAGAACCAGCGGCAACTCGACTTGCTCGATTCCCAGCGATCGAGCGAGGACCCCGGTGCCGATGGCCGCGGCCACGGAGACGACGGCGAGGCCGTAACCCTGCACGCTTGCGGTCACGCGGCTCGACGACATCACCGCACCTCCGGGTTCGTCAGGCGGACGCCTTCGTCGCCGTGGGGAGACCGGAGCGGAGCGTCACCCCGGGCTTCGTCGTTTCGACCCCCAGCCGACCGCCCTGGGGCTACGACGATCAACGGTCGATGGCGGTGCCCCATGTCCGTGTGTTGCAGCTTGCCCGTATAGAACGGCGCGAAGACGGCATCCAGGTCGGCGCCGTCGCGGCCCGCTCGGCGGTGCGAACCGCGGCCCGGCCGTTCCTCACTCTTCGTGCGCTTCAACGACCTCGGCGCTTTCTGCCGTGCCAGTCGACGTGGCGCGGGTCGAAGAGGCCGAGCTTCACGGGAACGTCCGCCGGTTCGACATCACGGTGTGGGCATCGCCGTACCTCCGTGCCTTGGTGGGCGAAAAGCAACGCGCGTGCCGGCAGGCTGGTTCCGCAGCATCGCGCGTGGGCACCGTCGGGCCGAGGCTGGGAGGTGTCCTCGCCGTGAGACGCAGACGGACGCTGTCGGCGGATCGGCTCGCCTGCCGACATGTCGACAGCTCAGCGGTCAGTCACGGCAGGTACTCGGGGGGCGGAGAGTGGCGTGTCCGTGCGCCGAGTCGAGAGGCGAGCGCGAGGTCGTGATCGGACCGCACCCGCCGGTGCCCGGAACTGAGACGAACGATCGATTCCAAACCGTCTTCCGGCGCTTCGTCGGTGTGTTCGCGCGTCCCGACCATTCGCTCGTCCTGTCTCTCGACGACCTGCAATGGCTCGACGCGGCGACCTTGGAACTGCTCGCAACCTGAGGGGGGACCGTCGAGCCCGTTCGACCACCAGGGCATCAAATCGCTCTCGGCCGACGGTGTCGACATGAAGATCAAAGAACTGACCCGCGACACGAGGACTCGGGCACATGGCCCGAGCCTCACGGCGCCCGCACCGGCCATGCCAGCTCCGTTCTCCGAATCGACGTGGCTCCTCGACCGGAGCGGCCGCCGCGAGCGGGCGATCGCGGAGATACCGGAGTGCGCCGACATCTCGAGAGCGCCATCGATCTTCGACCGGAGGAGGCGCGTGCAACGACGTGCACGACGTGCTCGTGAGGGCCCCCGGTCCTGTCGATGAGCCGGCACGGATGCCGTGCGACCGGCACGCAACGGCTCCAACCACGGCGCGCATCGCAATCGCGAACGGCACGCAAGTTGCGACGAGCGATCGCCAGCAAGCCGGCTGCAACAACCAACGAAAGGATGGAATACGGAATGAGACTGATGAAGGGATTCGTAGCCGTTGCCGTGCTGGGGTTGATCCTCACCACCGCGCAGGCAGAGAACAAGGCGCCGAACGCTACGCTCAAGTTGAGCGCCGGGTCCGTGGCCGCGGGCGTGGGCGTGAAATGGGGCAGCGGCACCCTCACCTTCGACGGGAGGGACTACCCAATCACCGTGCAGGGACTCTCTGTGGGTGATGTCGGTGTCAAATCGATCGAGGCATCTGGCAAGGTATTCAACTTGAAGAAGCTGAGCGACTTCGACGGCAACTACACGAGCCTCGGTGCCGGACTGACGGCGGCGGGAGGAGGCGGCGTCGCCGCGATGAAGAACCAAAACGGGGTGACGGTGGAGCTCGTCTCGACCACCCAGGGCGTCGATATCGGACTCGGCGCCGCCGGCGTCGACATGACGGTCAAGCGGTGAGCGGGGACACGAGGGCTCGGGCTCGACCCGAGCCCTCGACCTCACCCCCGCGCCAGACGGGGCTCGGGGGCAGGAGCGCGGGCGAGCAGTTGCCATCGGGGGGCTCCGCTTGGCTCGCCGCGCTCGAGCACGACGGGGCGATGCCCCCGAGCGAGACGCGGAACACCGCGATGACCGCCGTCCCCTCGTATGCGCGGCGCGTAGCGCCGCCGGGAGGGGGCTGGCAGCGGCGGCTGCTGAACTTCGTGCTGCGCTGGTCGGTGCAGCGGATGACGCCCGCGCACCCCGACCTCGCGCGGCTGCGGGTGAAGGCGACGGCACTCGACCGGCGGTTCGCGCGCATCGACCCTGCCGTCCACCGCGAAGCGGTCGACTGCGCCGGCGTGCGCGCCGAATGGATCGAAGCACCGGGCGCGCGGTCCGAGCGTGTGATCCTGTACCTCCACGGGGGCGCGTTCATCCTGCGCTTTGCGGCGATCCATGCCGCCATGCTGGGGCCGTGGTGCAGGGGCTTGAACGCGCGCGCGCTGATGGTCGACTATCGCCTCGCCCCCGAGCACCCGTTCCCGGCCGCGCCCGACGACTGCCACGCCGCGTACCGCTGGCTGCTCGCGCAAGGGTGCGACCCGCGCAGCATCGTCGTCGCCGGCGACTCGGCCGGGGGAAACCTCGCGCTGGTGACGCTGCTGCGGATCAAGGACGCCGGCGAGCCGCTGCCGGCGTGCGCGATCCTGCTCTCCCCGGTCGTCGACTTCACGCTCTGCGGGCCGAGCCTGGTCGAGAACGAGCGGCACGACCCGCTCTTCACGCTCGGCGGACTCCTGCGGCTGCGCACGTTCTACGCGCCGCCCGAGCGATTCCTCGATCCCGCGGTGTCGCCGCTCTTCGGCGACTTCCGCGGACTGCGACCGCTCCTCATCCAGGCCGGCTCCACGGAGATGCTGCGCGACGAGGCCACGCGCGCCGCGGCGAAGGCGCACGCGAGCGGCGTGCCGGTCGAGCTCGAGCTGTGGGAGGGCATGCCGCACGTTTTCCAGGCGATGCCGATGCTGCCGCAGGCCGGAGCGGCGACCGAGAGCATCCTGCGGTTCATCCGTAGGCACACCGGCTGGCGCTGACGATCGCGGCGGAGGGCTAGCCGACATCGCTGCGCCGCAGGCCCGTGCGGAGGTCGTCGTGAAGGTCAGGAAGGGCGACGCGAAGAGGCCGAACGCACGCGCCCGCCAGCGCACGGCCGCCCACGCCGCGGGCATCCCATCGCACTGCAGGTGGGCGCGCCGTCCGCCGGCTCCGCCCGGTGTGTCGTAGCTGGCGTCGAGGCTGCGTCACGCCGCGGCAGTCGCGTCCGCCGCCGGAAGTCGCAAGGAGAAGACCGCGCCCCGCTCGCGGTTCGATTCGGCCCACAGGCGGCCACCGTGGGCCTCGATGATCGAGCGACTGATCGCCAGCCCGAGCCCCATGCCGTACGGCTTGGTCGTGTAGAACGCGTTGAAGAGCCGAGGCAGCTCTTCGGGTTGCAGGCCAGTTCCGCGGTCCTCGACGCAGATCGTCACCGCCCGCCGTCCGTCGTCCGTGTCCAGACGCCCGCGAATCTGCAGAAGCCGCTCCCGCTCATCCACGCTTCCCATCGCATCCATGGCGTTCACGACGAGGTTCAGCAAGACCTGCTGCAGCTGCACGCGGTCGCCAAGGATGCCGGGGAGATCCTCGGCCACGTTGGTTTGAATCGTCACGTGGCGGGCGACCGCCTCTGCCGCGGCGAGCGCGAGGACGTCATTCACGACGTCGACGAGTCGGAGCTTCACGTGCTCGGGCGCCGACCGCTTCGCCAGCGCCCGCACGCGGTCGATGACGGCGCTCGCCCGCTCGGCGTCGGCGACGATGTCGCCGAGAGCGTTCCGCATCTCGTCCGGATCCTGGTGTCCGGTCGATAGCGCGCCGAGACACGCGTTCGCATTGTTGACGATCGCCGCCAGCGGCTGGTTCAGCTCGTGGGCGAAGGAGGCAGTCACCTCGCCGAGTGTCGTGAGGCGTGTCACGTGTGTCAGCGCCGCCTGAGCCTCCCGGAGCGCCTGCTCCGCCTGATTGCGAGCCGCCACGTCGCGGACGAGCGAGATGCTGAACCGATGTCCGTGCTCCGAGAACCGACGCGTCCGGACTTCGACGGGGAAAGACGTCCCATCTTTTCGGCGCAGGCGCGTTTCGAACGTGAGGATATTGCTTCCGCCCGGCGGGAACTCCTTCCTGATCGAATCCGCGTCCAGGTCTGGGGTCACCTCGATCGCGTTCATCCCGATCAACTCGTCCCGGGTGTAGCCGAGGCTGTCGCAGGCCTCGCGGTTCACGTCGATGACCCTCCACCAACTCGTCTCGCCGGGCGACGTCGCGAGTCGCTCGTCGGCCAGGAAGAACGCGTCGGTCGCGTGATCGACCAAGGTGCGGAAGCGGCCTTCACTCGCGCGCAGCTCGTCCTCCGCGCGCTTCTGCTGGGTGATGTCCTCACATACGATCAGGACGGCGAGCTCGCCTTCCGCCGTTCGCATCGCTTTCGCCGTCTCACGCACCCACAGCATCGTGCCGTCCTTGCGGACCTTGCGAAGCTCCCAGGTCATGATTTGCCCGGGATGTTCCAGGCAGGCGGCAACCTTCCGGCGGGCGGCCTCTCGATCCGCTTCCAGGAACAGGTTCAGCACGGGATGACCCACCAATTCGTCGACGGTGTAACCGAGGTTCTCCGCGCCGAACGGGTTGACCGACACGACGGCGCCAGCGGGGTCGATCATGAAGTACATCGTGGGGTTGTGCTCGAAGACTGCCCTCCACTTGTCCTCGCTCCTCCGCAGTGCTTCTTCACTTCTTCTGCGCTCGGTGATGTCGTTCGTCGTCTCGAGAAACGCGACGGGATCGCCCGACTCGTCTCGTTCGACGCCCCACCGGCTCGCGACGACGACCTGCTTCCCGTCGCGCGTTGTATGGACGATGTCGCCCTGCCACGAGCCGTTGCGCAGCAGCTCTGCCTCGACATCGGCGAACGGAATGGGAAGTCTGGTGTGCAGGAGCTCGTGCGCGACCTGCCCGAGCGCCTCGTC
Organism: Candidatus Eisenbacteria bacterium; assembly: GCA_035577985.1. NCBI lineage: Bacteria > Candidatus Eiseniibacteriota > Candidatus Eiseniibacteriota bacterium. The sequence goes on along the minus strand of DATJZY010000073.1, from coordinate 20,565 downwards.
GGCCGTCCAGCCGTACAGCTCCTCCGCGCCGCGGTTCCAGTAGATGATTCGGCGATCCATGTCGCGGACGAAGACGGCATCATGCGTCAGATCGAGCAGCCGTGCCCGTTCCTCCAGCAGCCGCGCCGCTTTCGTCGATCGGTTCACGAGTCGGGTGATCACGAGCGCGGTCACGAAGAAGGCGGCCAGCTCCACGGCGTCCACTGGATTCTCGATCGCGAACGAAAAGCGCGGCGGGACGAAGAAGTAGTTCAGGGACGCGACGGCGAGGATCGACAGTGCGGCGAGTGGGATGAAGTCGCTCACGAGGGACAGGAGCACGATGAGGATCAAGTAGAAGAAGGCGGTCGGGGTGGAATTGAGCCCGAGCTGGAAGCAGACGACGGTCACCAATGCGAAGGCGCTCAGTCCGAGCAAGACTTTTGACACGGCCCGTGGGAAGGCGCGTGTCGTACGCTTGCTCGCTGGGGTAGGCAACTCGCCGGGAGACGCGACGGGCGACAGTCGTTCACCCATAGTCCACTCGGAAGCTGAGGCGCAATGTGGCGGGTCCACGACCGTGATCGAACCCGCAGCAAGACCCTGCACGCGCCGATGGCCCGGATGATGCCTTCGGGGAACGGATGCGTTCGAGCCTCGGTACGCAGCCGCGCGGCAACGGCCGTAGGACTGCGGCATGAACGCGCGGCACGGCGAGCAGAAACGCCGACATCGCGCGGTGGCTCGAGAATCGACAGGAAGAGATGGAGGAGCGCGAGGAGCTTCAGCTGATCTACGAATCGAAGGGGCTCACCGAGGAAGCCGATCACCTCTCGCGCGCGGTTATGAGCGACGAGCGAACGGCCCTCGATACGCTCTCGCGAGAGGAGCTCGGCATCGACCCGGACCAGCTCGGTGGCTCGCCGTGGATCGCAGCGATCACGTCGTTCCTGCTCTTTGCCGCCGGCGCGATCGTTCCCGTCGTCCCGTTCGTGTTCGTGACGGGCAGCCGCGCCGCGGTCGCAAGCATCGCGGCAGGCGGCGTCGCACTCTTCGCCATCGGCGCCGCCATCTCACTGTTCACGGGTCGCGGTACCGTGTGGTCGGAATCGCGCCAGCTCCTCCTCGGATTCGCCGCCGCCGCTGCCACCTACGCGATCGGCCATGTCATCGGCGTCGCGGTGACGGTTTAGCCAGTCACACTGCGATCGATCGCGCCGACTGCGCGGCCGGAAATTGTGGCACGGCGACGACCGCCGCCGGCGTGATCCCGAGCCTCTCCATTCTCGACAGGAGCGTCGTGCGCTTGAGCCCGAGACGGGCCGCAGCACCGCGAGGACCTGCGACGATGCCGTTCGTTTCGCGGAGCACCCGGACGATGTGCTCCCGCGCCGCGTCGTCGAAGGTTTCGGCGTGTCCCGCCGGCGACCGCGTGATCTTCACGGGCACTTCCAGAGGCGGCAGCTGGAGGCTCCCGCCGTGCGAGAGGATCACCGCGCGATGGATGACGTGTTGCAGCTCGCGCACGTTCCCGGGCCACGGATGCCGGACCAGCTGCTCCATGACCTCGGGCGCAATCGAGTCGATGCGACGGCCGAGGTGCCGGCCGTGCCGTACGACGAAGTGGCGGACGAGGAGCGGAATGTCCCCGGTCCGTTCCCGAAGCGGGGGAAGGTCGATCGGAAACACGTTCAGCCGATAGAACAGGTCGGCGCGGTACTGTCCAGTCGCGACGAGCTCCTCTAGCGGACGGTTCGTCGCCGCGATGACCCTGACGTCGCTCCGGATCGCCTGTGTGCTGCCGACGCGGTCGAATTCCAGCTCCTCCAGCACGCGCAGGAGCTTCGGCTGGAGATCCAGCGGCAGGTCGCCGATCTCGTCCAGAAACAGCGTGCCCTTGTTCGCGAGCTCGAAGCGCCCGATCCGTCGGGCGATGGCGCCCGTGAAGGCGCCGCGCTCGTGGCCGAACAGCTCGCTCTCCAGAAGACCGGCGGGGGTCGCGTTACAGTTGTACCTCACGAGGGGGGCCCCCCGCCGCGCGCTCAGGTGGTGGATCAGGTCGGCGATGAGCTCCTTCCCGGTTCCCGTCTCGCCGCGGATGAGGATGGCCGCATCGGTAGCGGCGACGGTTTCGGCCAGGCGAAGCACTCGCTGGATCGCGGAGCTCCGGCCGACGATCCCGTGCAAGACGGCCGCGCCGGATGCGTCCTCAATCCGGTAGATGGACCGCGCGTCGATCCCTGATGTCTCACACATCGTCGTCATGGTCGCCTTCTCCTCTCGAAAATGCTTTCCGAAGAACTCGCAACAACGTCTCTCTGGCGATCGGCTTTCGCAGGAAGTCGATCGCTCCCGCGGATCGTGCCCGGCGCTCCTCGTCGTCGCTCGCCCGGCCGCTGACGAATATGACGGGGATGGCGAGGCCGCGTGCGGTGACGCGTCGCTGGACCTCGAGCCCGTCCATGTCCGGCATGCGGACGTCGAGCAGGAGGCACCCCGTTTGCGCGGCCACCGGAGAGGCAAGGAACTCCTCCCCCGAGGCGAACACCTCGGCACGATAGCCGAAGGACCGGATCAGGCGGCCTGCCGAGTTCCGGACCGACGCATCGTCGTCCACGATGGCGACGAGCGGCGGTTCACCCGGCGGGCCTTGCGCCTGGTCATCCGCGTCGGATCTCGTCATGGCGCGAAGGTACCGGCGAGCGACCCGCCGATCTAGCTGTCTCTTGGGACAGGTGCCGGACCTGTCCCTTGGGACAGGTTGGGCTTCAATCCTGCGGCGCGAGGCCGAGCTGTCCGGCCATCCGGACGAGGTCCGCGACCGAGTCGGCCTCCATCTTCTCCATGACGTGCGCGCGATGGAACTTGACCGTCCGCTCCGTCGTCGCGAGCTCGCTCGCGATCTGCTTGTTCGGGCGCCCGGCGATCACCAGCGCCATCACCTCCCGCTCGCGCGCCGTGAGCCGCGCGTAACGATCGCGCAAGGCATCGACGTCGTGGCGCGCCCGCTGGGACGCGCGATCGCGCTCGATCGCGGCTCGGATGGCGGCGAGCAGGTCGTGCGAGCGTGTCGGCTTGGTCAGGAACTCGACCGCGCCCTCCTTCATCGCGCGTACCGACATCGGGATGCTGCCGCGCCCGGTGATGAAGATGATCGGGATCTGCAGGCCGGACTGCGCGAGCTCCCGCTGCAGGTCGAGACCGCTCAGCCCCGGAAGGTGGACGTCGAGCACGAGGCACGACGGATGGTCCACCCGCGCGTGGTCCATGAACTCCTTCGCGGACGCGAACGTCTGGACGTTCAATCCCATCGAGCGCACGAGGCGCTCGGTCGACCGCCGGACCGAAGGATCGTCGTCGACGATGAATACGGTCGCTTCCGCATCGGTCACGCCGCTGCAGATACCTTCGCCGCGGGAAGACGCAAGGAGAAGATCGCGCCCCGCCGGCGATCGGATTCGGCCCACGGGCGGCGGCTGCCGTGGCCTTCGATGGTCGTCGACGGCAGCTCGTGCGCGACCCCGCCGCGAGCCTCGGCGGCCGCCCATCGACAGAGCCGTGGCGGTCATCGTCGGAGTGTAGCGCTTCGGCGACTCGAGCAGCAAGGTGGCCGACTACTCGACTCCGCGCGTTCCAGTCTGGCAACTACGACCTCGACTCCATAGGGCGCCTTCGCTTCGCTCGCGCTCTGAGCACCGCGCGTCGGGTAGCGTAAGCGTCAACGTGAAGACTCCGTGCTTGGCGCGGTCCTTTACCTTGTAGCAGGCGACGTGATCGCCGGTTTGCGCGAGGGCGAGTCCGGCGAGAGCTGCCACACCGAGCAGCGCGATGATCTGGATTCGCACGCAGTTCAGAAGCTGCATTGTCGAACCTCCATGGCTTCGCCGGTTACGTGCGCAATTACCGTGCCGTGCCGGGATCACGCCGGCGCCGCGATTCCGAGCACGCGTCGGCGAGCCCTTCGTCACTGCTGCCGACGTCTCGGCACAGCGGGGCGAGGCGAGCAGTACGCGATAGGCCGCGTACGTCCGCTTCGCCATCGCGATTCCGCTGGTTCAGGAGCCGATCGGGCACCTTGCCGACGGCGGGACCAGATCGGGATCGAGCTGCGCGACCTCGCCGAAGCCGGCAAGGTCAGCCCCCGGGCACACGAGCCTACGAGACCACTAGAATGTGCGACCCGGCAGTTCCGCGCGGCATGCGTTGCTAAAGTCTCGTAGTGGGTCCATCGCCGCTTCTCTCGCGACGAAGTCTTGCTCCAGATCGCGCAGCGTCTTGTTTGGCGCGAGGTACGTCTCGATGATCAGCCGTACAACCTGGTCTGCTTCCTCCACGACTCGTCCTGTTGAAAGCACACGCATCCTGCTGACGAGAGCATACAGCTTGACCAGGTTGGACACGTCCGCCTTGTCGTGCTCGTACGCGTCCGCGTACAGCCGTGAGGATTCTTCGATGAAATTCTTGTACAGCTCCTCGCGCCGCTCGATGTCGTGCTGGCGCCGCTGCGCCCTGAACTGCGCGTGCTGGGTCTGCCACGCCGTCACCAAGGACGTCATTCCGCCGATCGTCGAGCCGGCCAGCGCCGCCAAGGCCGAAAAGTATCCAGGATCCATGGTCGGATTCCGTCCGATAGGGGTTCAGTGGTTCCGCTGGAAGGAGTCCCGCGACCGCTCGAAGATGTCTGTCAGCTGCCTCGACATGACGCTGCGGCCGATTCCTTTCTTGACGGACGATCCGAAGCCGGCGACCTGATCCGTGGAGACGCGGCTGCGATAGACCACCATCGTTCCCTCCGGCACCGGAATCAATCCCGCGAACGCTTGCGACGTGTTGTAACCGTGGCTCACGTAGAACTCGCGATCCGCGGTGACGAATATCTCACCGATCGGCATAGCGAGTCGATGGCGTAGTGTGTAGTTCGGGCGGCCGTCGAGGTCGTAGCGCAGCCAGTAGAAGTGCTCTTCGAGCCCGGGGGGCTTCCCTACCGGATATGCGAGCAGCACGTGCTGAAGGGCCGGGGCGTGCTGCTCGAGCAGTAGCGCCGCTTCGGAGGCGCGCCGCAGCTCGCCGGACGGCTCGAAGGGGCCGTCGCGGCGCTCGTATGCAGCCATGCCGCCGAGCCCACGCTGAAGATACGATTGGTACCGCGCGAGCAGCAGAAGCCTCAGTTCTTCTTCGACGCGTCGCTTCACGTCGTCGCCGGCGGAAGCCAGCGCGTTGAACGCCCGGATCTCGTCCCGAGAGAGGTTGAGCGTCTCCCCGGGGCTGGCGGCGAGATAGCGACTCGCCTCTGCCGCCCCGTCCGGCTCGAGTACGAGGCTCGTGAAGTCGGCAGGAGCTCCTGGGCCGCGAATCACTGCCGAGGCCGAGAGCTGTGGGTCGGCCTTCAGGTCGATCGCCGTCCGAAACGCTTTCACGACTTCGGCAAGTGGCTGCTGGACGAGGAACGTGAGGCCCACGCCCAGCTCACGGTCTGACGACTCCTCCGTATCGGAGTGCACCATTTCGCCGTGACGGAGGCGAGTGACGGCATCCGTAGGAAGATTGATGTCCGCAGTCACTCGATCGACGGTAAAGCCGCCGGTCGCCATCATGATCCGCGGCGTCAGTACCACCAGAGCTCCCACGAACACTCGCCAGCCACCCTTGCGCATCGAGTCCTCCTTCAGCCTACAGGCGCGGGCAGACGCACGCGGTCGCGATGCATGGACTCGAAGCGTTCGAGGATCCTGTCACGCGTCGCCCTGTCCACGACCACCGGCATGGGACGCCCGTGAAGCTTCGCCGCGATGGAGTCCCCCTCACGAAGGAGCACGCTCTGAATCGTTCCACGGGTCTGCTCGGGTTCCGGCTCGCTGGCCTCGTGCGTGTCGATCACGAGCGCACGCTCCAGCCGCTCCACCAAGGAGGGCGAGCCCGCCACGTCCCACGCCACGTGGCCGAGGGGCCGACGCCGGTGCGTGGCCCGCGCGGGATCGTCATGGACGACGGCGTCGCAAAGCCGGCAGGACACGAGGCCGCATTCGTCGCATTGGCGGCGGGCCACGTGCGAAGCGTCGAGGCTGCAGCGCATCGAGGCGAGCGGCAGCCGCTTGTAGAAGGCCTCCACGGCTTCCTCGTGTCCCGGCTGCGCACGCACCTTCTCGCCGAGCGCGACCGCCCGCGCACGCACCTCGGGCCGCAACGCGAACGTGATCGCCTCGGCCAGTGTCTCCGCCGTGAGCGCGCCGATCGGTACGGGTTCCGGTCCCGCGCCGGACTCGGCAACGATCCGGCCCCAGAAATACTGGTCGCCGAAGAAGGGCACCACGATCGTCGGCAGCCCGCTGCGCAGGCCGGCCGCGGTGGTGCCGGCGCCTCCGTGGTGGCAGACCGCAGCGCAGCGTGGGAACAGCCAGTCGTGCGGAAGATCGTCCACGAGATGCACGTTCGGAGGGACGGAGCCCGTACCGAGCTTCGCCCAGCCCCGGGCCACGACCCCGCGGACCCCTGCCCGCTCGAGGCCGTCGAAGATGGTCGTCGTGAGCGCTACGGGATCGGGCGCCGGGCACGAACCAAACCCGACGTAGACAGGTGGATCGCCTGCCGCCAGGAACTCCCGCAGCGCATCCGGCGGCTCGAAGCGAGCGGCCTCGTCGAGAAAAACGAAACCCGTGACGTCGATTTCAGGTCCCCAATCGTCCGGCTTGGCGAGCACACTCGGGGACCAGAGGTAGGCATGCGGCACGGCCAGCTCGTGGACCAGACTCGCGCCGTGCTCGCCCAGATGAATCCGCTCGAGGCCGAGGGTTCGTTCGCGAAATTCGTTCACGAGGTCCGAGAGCCCGAGCCAGGTGAGCAGGTCGAAGGCCTCGAAGGAGAGACGGTTCACGATGCGGACATGCGCCTCGGACATCACGTGGGTGAAGGGATGTGCGAAGGCGTTGGTCGGGCTCCAGGGCATGGTGAACATGATGTGCAGCGGCGCATGCAGCGCCTGCGCCACGTGGATGTGTCCCTGGGTCGGCGGGTTCGCGATCACCGCATCGGCCACGAACGGCACCGCATCAAGCCGTCCCGGGTCGGGTTCGGTGCACGCGGCCCACGTGGACGCGAGGATCTCGGACATCATCTCGCGCTTGCGCGGCACCTGCTCCAGGAGCTGATCGAGGTGGTGCGGAATGAGGTGGCCGCCCGTCAGCACCATGTACTCCATCAGCTCGCGTGGATCGCCCGCGAGGGGGAAGAACTCGATGCCGTGGGACTCCACGAACTCGCGAAATACCGCATGGGTCGCGAGGCGCACGCGATGGCCATCCTGCGCCAGACGCTGCGCGATCGGGAGGAAGGGCTGGACGTCGCCTCGGGAACCGACGATCAAGATGGCGATCGCGAGCTCGGGCACTGCCCCCGCCACTTCACCGCCGATCTGCTCCGCAAATGATGCGTGAGAGATGGCGGCATCGAGGAGCTGTTCGCCGCCTCTCCCGGTCGGATCGTCGAGCTCGATTGCAACGCGGTCTCCATCGAGCATCGACACCCTCCGAACCGCATCACGGAGGAGCGCGCGCTGGCGTGCGTGGTGCAGCTTTCGCTCGAAGAGACGCGCCGAGTCCACGACGTTCATCCCCGCGGCGTAGCGAGCGCAAGGGTGTTCGGGCTCGCGATGCGGACCGCGGTCACGACCGTCGGCCTCCGTGCCGAGAATGCCGAATGGTGGCCACCTACGCGCCTTCTTCCGACGGAGCGTCGGGCAGCGGAACCTCATACACCGCGACGGCGCCTCCGACCGAGACCGGTCGCGCGTCGCCGCCGAGCTCCCGAATGAGCGCCGTGACGCCCACGTTCACGGCCAGGACCTCGGCGCGAAACATCGTGATGCCGCGCTCGCGTGCGGCCGCACCGAGTGCGCGCAGGAGAAGTCTCCCGAGGCCGCGCCGTTGCAGGTGGTCGGCCACCACGACGGCCGCCTCCGCGGCGTGCGGTGCCGCCGCGAGGCGAATGAAGCGGGCGGCACCAAACGGGTCGCCCTCCCGAGGAGCCACCGCCGCCGATTCCGCGGCGATCGCCACATGGTTCCACTCGTCCACGTCCAGGAGCCGACCGAGGATCGTCTCGGGCAGCCGTGGCATGGCCGCAAAGAAGCGCAAGTAGCGGGACTGCGGCGATAGCCGAGCGAAGCCCCGGAGCAGCCAGGCCCGATCGTCGGGAAGCAAGAGACGAAGTCGGACGCTGGTGCCGTCGGAGAGATGATGAATGGAGGCGTAGTCTCGGGTGAAGCGCCGAACCGGGTCGCGTTCGAGAGGCGCCGCGAGAAGCGCGGGTTCACGGTCGGGCGAAGGCATCACGCAGCACCGGTCGCCGTCGTCGCCGAGCCGTCTCGTGTCGAGCGATTCATCGGGTGGCGGAGCCTCGTCGCCGCAAGAGGCGCGTGCAGGATCGACCGAGGCACCCAATCGGGATGGTCGTGATCGAGAGCTCGATGAGCACTGTAGCCCGTGGTGCAAGCACCGTACCGCGCGTCGGGACGAAAAGGAGGGGATCATACACGACGCCGGCACTCAGGTTCTTCCAGCAGGTGCCGACGCCTCGGCAGACCTGACGAATGTCGTCGCTGCGTGAATCGAGCAACCTCAAGGCCCTGCCCTCCTCACGCAGGAGCACCGGAACGGTGGGATGCCGTCGTCAGCTTCCGCAGCCACTCGAACGCCGAGCCCGACAGCATCTCCCCGGTGCAGCGCCAGCGCCAGTTGCCCGCGGCCCGACCGGGCACGTTCATCCGGGCTTCGCTCCCGAGATTCAGGAGGTCCTGCAACGGAGCGATGGCGAGCGCGGCCACCGACGACCATGCGAGGCGCATCAGCACTGAGGAGGCGTCGCCCCTCTCCTCGCCGTGGCGCTCGAGGTAGTGCCGGAGCTCCTGCCGCTGGCCATCCGGCAGGTCCTCATACCAGCCGCGCGTCGTCGGATTGTCGTGGGTGCCCGTGTAGACCACCGTGTTGGCGACGTAGTTGTCGGGCAAGTACGGATTGTCCGCATGGCCGTCGAAGGCGAATTGAAGCACCCGTGTACCGGGCACGTGAAATTCGTCGCGGAGCGCAAGCACATCGGGCGTGATCATCCCGAGATCCTCGGCGATGAACGGTAGCGCTCCGAGCTCGGTCTGCACCGCACTGAAGAAGGAGGCGCCCGGCCCCGCTATCCAGCGCCCGGGACGGGCCGTCGGTGCCCCGGCCGGAACGTGCCAAGCAGCCGCGAACCCCCGGAAATGATCCAAGCGAATGGCGTCCACGTAGGCCAGGAGCGCCCGCACGCGGTCGATGCACCATCGGTAGCCGGTCTCCCGAAGCATGTCCCAGTCGTAGACGGGGTTTCCCCAGAGCTGCCCCTCGGCGCTGAAATAATCTGGCGGCACTCCGGCGACGAACCGCGGCCGGTGCTGCGCGTCGAGGAGAAAGAGTTCCGGATTCGCCCATACGTCGCTCGAGTCGGGCGACACGAAGAAGGGTAGATCTCCGATCAAATGGACGCCCTTGGCATGGGCATGTGCCTTCAGGCGCTCCGCCTGACGGCACAGGAGAAACTGGGCAAAGCGGATCTGATCGACCTGGTTCCTCAGATCTCGACGAGCCTGTGCGAGGGTGGCGGGCTCGCGCTTCACCAATTCGGCTGGCCACTCGAGGTAGTGGCGCCCCTCGTACTTTGCTTTGAGCGCTCGGAACAGGGCGTAGTCGTCGAGCCAGTGGGCGTGTTCGGTGGAGAACTCTGCAAAGCGGTCACGCAGATCCGGGCGCGCTCCCGCACGAAAGGCGGCCCATGCCGTCTCGAGCATGTGGTGCTTGAACGGGACGACGGCCTCGTAGTCGACCGCCGTCGCCGAGAATCGCCGATGCTCCCGGTCGCTCGGCCTCACCAGGCCGTCCTCGATCAGCCAGTCGGGGCTGATCAGGAGCGCGTTGCCGACGAAGGAGGACTGTGGCTGGTACGGGGAGTCGCCATACCCGGTCGGACCGAGGGGCAGCGCCTGCCACCAACCCTGCCCCGCCTCGTGGAGCCGGTCGATCCACTCGAGTGCAGCGGGCCCCACGTCGCCGACGCCATACGACGACGGCAGCGATGTGACGTGCAACAGCAAGCCCGACGCGCGATACCCCGGCGGAAACGGGGAGAGGCTTGGTCGGCGCTCGTCGCTCATGGCCCTGCGTCTCGTCCGCCGAACGAATCGGACTTCTGGCCCAGTTCCGCAAGTGCCGTGCCGCAACCGAGCGGGCGATGAATCGTCACGCTGCCGAACCTCGGCACGCATCGTCTGATCCGCGACAGAGGACGGTAGTTCGTCACATCTGTCGAGGGATCGACAGCCGCACTTCCCACACGCCATCAACGACGCGCCGGCTCTCTGGTCCGACGTCGCCTTGCCATCGCGTGGACGTTGCGAATGGTCGGCGCGGTTGCGAGACATCGTCACGTCGTCGGGTCGTAGGCTTGCAGGGATTCGCCGATCCGATCTATGCGACGCCATGCGCGAGGGCCACGCGACATCACTGCCGAGGAAGAGCTCGGCGAGCAGCCGCGCCCTTCGACCACCATGCGTCGAGTCGTGTCGCGCGTACCGGCGCGGCCTCGCGGTCGCCGGCCTGCTCGTCGCGGTTCCCGGCTGCGGCCTGGCCCCGTCCGTCAACATCCTCGGCTCCTTCTTCCCGGCATGGCTCATCTCCATCGTCATCGGGGTCGTGCTGACGATCGTCACTCGGCAGGTGTTCATAGCATTGGGCATCGCTTCGCAGCTCAGTCCGGCGCCGCTGGTGTACCTGGCTCTCGCCGGTTTCTGGATCTTCGCCACGTGGCTTCTCCTGTTCGGAAGCTAGGATGGCCGATCCGCGAAGCAGGCTCGGACGGTTGGTCGGAATCGGCATCGCCGCGGGCGCCCTCATCCTCGGCGTCGTGGTCGTCCGACGCGTCGTGCTGCATCCCCAGACCGACGACGCTGTCGTGATGGCCGACATCATCGGAGTGGTGCCCCAGGTGAGCGGAACCATCACCGAGCTGCACGTGAAGGACAACCAAAGGGTGAAGCAAGGCGACGTCTTGCTCGTCGTCGATCCACGCCCGTACGAGTTCGCGGTGCAGCGCGCACGCGCCGAGGTCGCTGCTCTCGACGGCGAGATCGAGGTCACCCAGCGGCGCATCGAAGGCCAACGCTTCGCGGCTGCTGCCGCCAAGGCGACCGTGCAGCGCATGGAGGCCCAGCTGAAGAACGCCACCGACACCCTCCACCGCCTCGAGCCGCTCTTGCCGAAGGAGTTCGTGACGGCGGACAAGATCGACCAGGCTCGCACGGCGAAGCTCACCGCCGCCGCCGGGCTCGACGAGGCGCGGCAGAAGATGGATCAGGCGGAGAAGGACATCGGTGATCTCGAGGCGCTGCTCGCGAAGCGGAGCGCGGCGCAGGCGGCGCTCGGCAAGGCGGAACTCGACCTCGACTTCTGCTACGTGCGCGCACAGTTCGACGCGCTCGTCGTCAACCTGCACACCTCGGTCGGCGCGTTCGTGGGACCCGGTCCGGTCCCCGTGTTCTCGCTGGTCGACACCCGGGCCTGGTACGTCCTGGCGAACTATCGCGAGACCGAACTCGACCACATTGCGCCCGGGATGGAGGCGGAGGTGTACGTGTTGACGGACCCCCGCCTCCGATTCAGGGGCACGGTGCAGGGGATAGGATGGGCGGTGAATCCCGAGGATCAACCGATCACTCCGGGACTCCCGCCGATCAAGCGCGAGCTCAACTGGGTGCACATCGCGCAACGATTTCCCGTGCGCATCCGCATCGACGACCCGCAGCCACCACACGTCTTCCGCGTCGGTGCGTCCGCGGTCGCGATCATCCGCGGCTGGCCCCCCGGCGGGCCCACCAACCGACCAGACTGAGGCCGCGTTGCCTGGGGTGCAGACCGCGTCCTTGTCCCTCCCCACCCACGGGCCGTCGGGGCGGCCACCGTTGTTCGACTTCCTGCGCAAGGAACTGGCGCCGTTTCCCGGGCGAGCCATCGCCACGTGCCGCGTCGTCATCGCGTGCGTCGTGGTGCTGGTGCTCTGCATGGCGCTCCGGATCCCCGAGCCTCACCTCGCCGTGTGGGTGGTGACCCGGGTCGCGATGGAGGAGTCCAGCGAGTCGCTCCTCACCGGCGTCGTGTTCCTGGTCGCTCTCACGGTCGGGCTCGCCATCCCGCTCGTCCTGCTGACCTTCGCCATGGACCAGGCCTGGCTGCGCTTCTGTCTGATGGGGACCATGGCCGCCCTCGGGCTGTTCCTCAGACAGACGTTCGTCATCGGCGCGTTGGGCTTCGTGATCGGGCTCATCGGCACGATCATCATGACCGTGCCGGACTTCATCCCGATCCCGGAGCTCGCCGTGCGCGGAAGCCTCTGGCTGTGGCCGGTCTTCGCGCTCGGTGTCAGCGCGGCGGTCGCTGCGAATCTGCTCATCGCCCCAACCGATCCCGAGGGGCTGCTCTGCGAAGAGCTCAAGGCGCGTCTGCGAGCGACGGAGGACGCGATCGCGCGCCGCCTGGGCGGGCGGTCCGAAGAGCCGGGGGCCACGCGGCTCGCCGGGGCGGGCGTCGCGAGGCTGCTCCTGCTCCTCAAGAGCGCGGAGGTCGCGCATCCCTCCCTCAAGGCGCGTCATCCGCAGCAGAGCGCGCTGATCACGTTGGTCGATCGGCTCATCACCAGCGCCGCTGCCCTTGAGCTGCTCCCTCGCGCCGCGCCACGCACGGACGAGCGCGAGCGACTCGAGCGCGTCGCCGAGAGCTGCGCGCGAGTACGACGTGCGCTCGACGACGGGCGGGTGCCGGAGCGCGTGCAGCCGATCGCCAGCCCGCCGCCGCACGCAGGCGACGTTTCGGCGGTCTTCCCTGTGATCATCGAGCTCGAGCACGTGGTCGACCTGATGCAGCAGGCACTCGGCCCCGAAGCGATCCCCGCGGAAGTCGGCTCGTCCGACCCCGGACGTCTGTTCGTGCCCGACGCCTTCACGAACCCGGATTACGTCCACTACGCACTCAAGGGGGCGCTCGCGGTCATGATCTGCTACGTGCTGCAGAGCGCCGTCGACTGGCCCGGCATCCGCACATGCATCATCACGTGCCTGATCGTCGGTCTGGGGAGCGAGGGCGCGACGATCCAGAAGGGTACGTTGCGTATCTCCGGCGCGCTGGTCGGCGCATCGATGGGCTTCTTGGCCATCCTCCTGCTCGTCCCCGGTATGGAGTCGATCACGTCGCTGGCACTGCTGGTCGCCGCCGGCACCGCGGTCGCCGCGTGGGTCGTGCTCGGGAGCCCGCGCATCGCGTACGCCGGGGTGCAGATCGCGTTCGCCTTCTACGTCTGCGTGATTCAGGGATTCGAGCCGACCTGGAACTTCTACACGATCCGCGATCGTCTGATCGGCATCCTGCTCGGCAACACGGTCATCACGCTCGTGTTCCACTACATCTGGCCCATGCCTGCGTCGGGTGCGATGTGGAAGAGCCTCGGGTCGGCGCTGCGCGCCATGGCACGGCTCGCAACCGTCGGGAGCGGCGGTGGGGACCACGCCGTCGTGGTCCGGGCGGTCCAGGGTCTGCGCGTTCAAGCCTCTCGCGACTTCGCGACCGCGCAGCAGTTGGCGGACCAAGGAGCCTTCGAGGTCGTGGATCCCGGCGGCGATGGACTGGCCGCACGCGAGCGGCTGCAGCGTGCCGCGGCCGATGCGCAGTCCGTCTTCCTGACCCAGTTGGCGATCGCCCATCAGCGGCTCGACGGGGTGGCTCCGGATGCGCTCGTCGCCGATCTGCGCCGCTTCGACGCCGTCGTGTCCGACAGCCTCGAGGTGATCGCCGAGCGCGCGGAGCGCCGGGCGCGGCGCGCCCTCCCCGACTTGCGCGGGCGGCTCGACGCAGTCGCCGTGCGCACCGAGGACAACGTGCCAGGGGTGACGGCCCACATCGAAGGGCGACTGGCGCTGTATCGCGAGCTCATACCGCGCATCGAGCGGCTCGGGGCGGATCTGGCCGAGTGATGCTGCGCGACCCTCGCAGCCCTGCGCCTGGTTTGGTCCTGGCACTCGGGATGACGTTGCTCGACGCGTGCGCCGCGCTGCATCCCTTCGAGAATGCCCCGCCGTCACCAGTACGCCCGTGGAGGGCTCCGGACTTGCCGGCCTACGAGGCGGCGCTGTCGCAGACCGAGCACGCACGCGAGTCGGGGATCGTGTCCATCGATCCGCGCAAGACCTACGAGCTTGGGGAGCTGATCGACGTCGCGCAGCGCACCAATCCGGAGACTCGCGTCGCCTGGGAACGCGCGCGTCAGGCCGCCATCGCCGCGGGCCTGGTGGAAGGATCGTACTATCCCGTCCTCGCATTGGTGGCGACGGGCGCCGTGGCTCACGTCCCGCTCCCGATTCCGACGACGGTCGTTCCCGGCGGTGTCTTCACGGCCGACACGCAGTTCGTCATCCCCGCGCTCAGCCTGGAGTGGCTGCTGCTCGACTTCGGGCGGCGCCGCGCCCTCGTGGATGCAGCGCAGGCGCTGACCATGGAGGCGACCGCCGGCTTCAACGCCAAGCACCAGCAGATCGTCTTCGACGTCACGCGCCAGTTCCATGCGTTGACGGCCGTGCGCGGCAAGGTTGCCGCCGACCGTGCCGCCCTCGCGTCCGCTCGGAGCCTCGAGGCCGCCGCGGCCGAACGCAAGCAGAACGGGCTCGCCACGCTTCCCGAGGTCCTGCAGGCGCAGGAGGAGACCGCGCGCGCGACCTACGAGCTCGAGGACGCCCTCGCCGAGGAGCACGACGCTCGGATGGCGCTGCTCGAGACCATCGGCATCCGCCCCGGCACGCCGATCGACGTCGCCGACGTCTCACAGCAGCCACTGCCACCCGCGCTCGACGAGTCGGTCGACGAGGCGATCGATCGGGCACTGACGCAGCGCCCCGACCTGATTGCGCGGCTCGCGAGCGTACGTGTCAAGGAAGCCGAGGTGCGCAAGGCGAACGCGGACTATTGGCCGCGCCTCGTCGCGCGCACGGCGGTCGCGAGCAACATCGGGCAGCTGAAGGTCGAGGACAGCGCGTATCAGGGCGTCCACGAGCTCCAGTACGACGCGGGCTTCCGGTTCGAGTGGACGCTGTTCGAGGGGTTCGAGCGCCGGAACAAGGTGTACCTCGCCGAGTCGCGGCAGCAAGAAGCCGAGGACGAGCTGGATCACGCCAAGGACAAGGCCGTGCGTGAGGTCTGGAAGGCGTACAACGACACGAAGGTAGCCCTGGCCAAGCATCATGCGGCGGCGGCATTGCTCGCGGCCTCCGACAAGGCATGGGCCGCCACGCTCGAGTCTTACCAAAACGGGCTCGCCACGTTCCCCGACGTCCGTGAGGCGGAGCGGAACCTGGCGCGCGCGCGGACGCTCGACCAAGCCGCCCGGGCGGAGGTGTTGACGCGGGCTGCGGCCTTCGCGCTCAGCACCGGCGACCTGGCGCGACCCTGATGGGGCCTCCCCGGTGACCTCGCGGCGCCGAGTCCTCGTCGGACACGACGACGCGCCGGCACGCCGGCATCGCGGGTACCGCCTCCGCGCTCGCTTCTGAGCACACCAGCTGCCAACCGGCCATGGCTTTCTTACCGCCGTCGACGACGTGGCGGCATGCCGACGCATCGTCACATGCGCCGGATGCTCGGCACCGCTCTCATACCATCAGAGGGACGAAGTCACGGCACCCGAGCACCAAGTCTCGGCACGCCCTTCGCAACGCAGCGTAGAGAATCGCGCGCAGAACGAACGGGATGGAACGTCAGGGTGAGACGAATAGCTGGACGACAGGCCTCCGTGGACTACGAGTCCTCGGCAGCGAACTCTCCGCCCTCGTCCAGGTCGTCAGCGCCCTGCCCCGCCGATCGCTCGCGACCGACACGCTGGACGACGGGTACGGCCATCCGATCCCGTGCGTCCTCGTGCACGGCGTTCTCGGCGACTCGACGAACTTCACAACCCTCCGCCGCCATCTCGCTCGTCACGGCATCCGCCGGTTCTCGAGCTTCGGGTACCGGCCACGCCTCGACTACCAACGGCTCACCGCGCCCTTCGGCGAGCACGTGTCGCGTGTGTGTCGCGAGACCGCTGCGCCACAGGTCGACGTCGTCGCCCATAGCTTGGGTGGCCTCGTCGTGCGGTACTTCGTGCAAACGGTCGGCGCGCACCTCGTGCGCCGCCTCGTGACGCTCGGCACGCCGTACCTCGCCTGCACGAACCCGTCGCAAGAGCTCTCGATCTTCGCGGAGCACGACGCGATCGTGCCACCGCCCCTCGACGGAGCACATCGCAGAATGCACGTTATCGAGGGGTGCGGACACTTGGGCCTGCTCACGGACGAGCGAGTGCTCGCAGCGGTCCTACGTGACCTCATCCGCCCGACGCTGGTCGTTGGTCGCGTCGATGCCCGTGCCGCCTGATCGTTCAGGACTTCGTGACGAGCGATCGCCGCGAAATGCCCATGGGCCGACACGCGGCCTGTCGGGAGCCGCGGGGCTGGCGTGTCGTCCATGCATGGCACGGTACTTGCGGGAACATGCATCGTCGTGACGACACCCCGACGCACTCATGCGCGGGCAAGTCGAATCGACTCGTTGATTTTCGTTGCACCCCAAAAGGAGCAGGCACTTGGTGGCAGAAGGAAGTAGGCCCCGCGCGGCGGCCGTGGGTTCGCCCCATCGAGGCCATTCTGAACAGAAGAGCCTTTATCGAGGAGGAAGGCGACGCCGGTACGAGCGCGGCATCCTGCGACACGGACGTGGCATGGCTGTCGTGAATCGCTCCACTCAAAACGTGACACGTATGCGGTCGTGCGCGCTCATCGTCGTCGCGATCACGGCCGGCTGCGCTTGCGCGCCCGGCGTCGCGGTACCGGACCGGAACGTGCGCGGCGCACGGCCAGCCGAGGCGTCGAACCTCGACGAGGCGTCGGACTACGATCCGTGGCAGCCCTTCAACGATCTCTACAGCCCGGCACGCAACGGCTATCTCCAGCACCATCGCGCGACGATCCTCCGCGCCGCGGCCGATCGCCAGGAGCAGTGGCCGTGGGCGTTCGAACGGCCCGAACCGACGAAGACGACGGTCGCCGTGGTGGCGGCCGAGCCGGAGGCTCCGATCGCGGTGGCGAGCGCCGAGCCGAAGGCCGACCTGCAGGCCGCGCCATCATGAAGACATCCGCGCTGCAGCAGATCGTCGAGGTCGAACCGCGACCACGCCTGCGCGCGGTGTCCTCGGCCGTCGTGCTCCGCGATCTCCGTCGCGAGTACGACGGTCGCGAGGTCGTGCGCGGGGTCTCGCTCGAGGTTCGCGAGGGAGAGATCTTCGGGCTCCTCGGCCCGAACGGCGCCGGCAAGACGACCCTCCTGTCGATGATCTCGACCCGTCTGCGGCCGACGAGCGGCGACGTTTGGGTGTACGGCAAGCACGTCGTGCACGACCTCGATGCCGCGCGCCGGCTGCTGAACGTCGCGCCGCAGGAGGAAGCGCTCTATCGCACTCTCACGGCTGCCGAGAACCTCGCCTTCTTCGCGGAGCTGTACGGCGTGCCGCGCGCGCAGCGCCGGCGCGCAGTCGCCGACACGCTCGATGTGGTCGGCCTCACGGGACGCAAGGACGACCGCGTCGACACGTACTCGGGCGGCATGCGCCGGCGACTGAACCTCGGCTGCGCGCTCGTGAGCGGCCCGCGCGTCGTGCTGCTGGACGAACCCACGGTCGCCGTCGATCCGCAGTCGCGCGCGCACATCTTCGATGCCGTCCGTGCGCTCCGCGCCCGCGGCACGACGATCCTCTACACCACGCACCATCTGCAGGAAGCCGAGGGCCTGTGCGACCGCATCGCCATCATGGACGAGGGGCGGGTGGTGGCGTCGGGGACCCTTCCCGAGCTTCTCGCCCTCTCGCGCACGACCGAGGTCGTGGAGCTCCGCCTGCGCGAGGCGCTCCAGACGACGGCGCCCCTGCGCGCGCTCGACGGCGTACGTGGCGTCGAGGTGGTCGGGCCCGAGCTCCGCATCTCGACCTCGCGCGCGCAGCAGGTGCTGCCGCGGCTGTATCGAGCGGTGTCCGCCCTCGGGCACAGCGTCGTGCGCACGCGCGTGACGCCGGTGACGCTCGACGACGTGTTCCTCGAGCTCACGGGGAAAGAGTTGCGCGACTGATGTGGGCCCGGCCTCTACACCGCGGCTTCGAGCGTCGCCGCGGGCTCGGCGCCCGCCGTCACGCCGAGTAGCCGGAATTCGGTGTCGATCGCCGCGACCAGGTCGTGTACGTCGGGCACCGCGTCCCAGTCGGCGTTGATGCCCCAGAAGAGCCGCCCGTCGTAGCTGAACAGCGCGATCCCGAGCGCCTGGCGCTGGAAGAGCGGCACGAGGGGATAGGCGGCGACCAGGCGGGCGCCCAGGAAGTAGAGCGGGAACTGTGGTCCGGGGACGTTCGTCACCACGAGGTTGAAGGGCTGCGACACCGAAGCGAGCCGCGCCGACTGGGCGATCAGCGTCGTCATGGTCCAGTCGGTGATGTCCTCGATCGCGCGCGCCGCGTCGATCTGATGCGAGTGCTTTGCCGTCTCCATCTCCTGGCGCACGCGTTGGAGCCGACGTTCCATGTCGGCCACGTCGACGGGTAGCCGGACGAGGACGCTCGCCACCCGGTTGCCAGTCCCGCCGTACCCGGCGCGGAGATTGACGGGTACCATGGCGCGGAAGTCGAGCCGGTCGACGTCGACGCCGCGGGCGCCGAGGTAGCGGCGCATCGCACCCGCGACGACGGCCAGCACGACGTCGTTGACCGTGCCGCCGAGCCGGGTCCTCACGGCCTTCACCACGGCCAGGTCGATCGCAGTCCAATCGAAACGGCGGTGCGGTCCGATCGCGACGTTCAAGGGAGTCGGCGATGCGGGACGGAAGGCCGTCGTGAGGCTCTCGGCCAGCCCCTCGAGCGTACCGCCGACGATCGAGGCCGTCGCTCGCGGCTGCGTGACACCACGCGCGGCGGCGCCGGCGAATCCGAGCGCTCCCCCGAGCCGGTGCCAGAGCTCGGCGCACACGAGCTCGCGCGGTCGCGGTACCGGCCGCGGCTGGAACGGCCGCGATTGCTCGGCGAGCCGAGGATCGGGTCCCGGGGCGGGCCGCAGCGTGGCAGTCGTCATCTCGACGCCGCCGATGCCGTCCACCATGCAGTGGTGGACCTTCGACACGACGGCGAAGCGGTTGCCCTCGAGCCCTTCGACGAACCACGACTCCCAGAGCGGCTTGCCCCGGTCGAGCTGCTGGGACATCACGCGGCCCGCGAGGCGCTTCAGCTGACGCTCGTCGCCGGGGAGCGGCAGGCGCGTGTGGCGGAGATGGTAGTTGAGATTGAAGGAGGCGTCGTCCACCCAGACGGGATGGCCGAAGATCGGGGTCGTCTCGACGCGTTGGTGATAGCGCGGGACGCTATCGAGAACGACAGACACGAGATGGTGGACGCTGTCGAGATCCAGGGCGCCGGCCGAGCCCATGCCGGGCTCCGCCTCGAAGACGCCCACCGAGCCGATGTGCATGTGCGAGCACCGGTCCTCGATGGCGAGAAACGTCGCGTCCAGGGCGGAAAGCCGTTCGTGGTGCGCAGCTCGGCCCATGGGTCCCTGTAGCACCAGGGGTGCCAACGGATGACCCCTCGCCGCGCCGGCGCCGTTCCCACGCCTGACCCGCGACGAGCTCGTCAGGTCCTGCCCGTGGGAAGGCGCCCCCACGAACGCGACGTGGACGCCTCAGGCCGGCGCCGACTCTCGGGCAGCGCGGTCACCGATCCTGCCCGCTAGGCGGCCTCCGCGTGCTGGGTCATCGGCACCACGATCGCCGGCGGGGCGATGAGCCGCTGCGTGCCGGTCCCCGCGTCATAGGAGCTCCAGTAGACACCCTTGCGGTGCCGGAGGGTGTCGTCGATGAGCGCCTGCAGCGCAGAGCGGACGTGCTCGTTCAGCCGGTCGACGACCATCTGCTGATCGGCCGCCTCGGGCGCCGCGGGAAGCCGGATGGCCTTGCCGAACCGGATGTAGATGCGTGCCGGGAGCGGAACCAGCGAAGCGACGAGCGGGAAGAACGGTACCTTGAGGTACTCGGCCAGCTGCGGGACGTCCCCAAGGCAGTAGTGAACCTCCTCGGCGCCCACGATCGCGACGGGGACGATGGGGCTCCGGGTGCGGAGCGCGAGCTTGATGTAACCGCCGCACCCCGGCGCGAAGCCCTTCTCGGCCTTTACCTTGTAGCGGTCACTCTCGAGGTAGTAGGCGTGACGATTGCCCTGTCCCGCGTCGGCGAAGATGGTGCAGATCTCGCCCCGGCGCAGCAGCGCCTCGAAGTCGGCGCGTCCGCCCAGGACCATCCCCGTCGAGATCAGCTCGTTCTTCAACGCAGACCGTCCCCAGAGCTCGTGCCCTGCGTTCCAGGAGAACCGGCCCGTGAGACGATATATCTCCGCGACGAGGAGGATCGCATCCCAGGGGATCACGCCCGAGTGGGACGCGACGATGATGGCACGACCTTCCGGAAT
>DATJZY010000072.1 GCA_035577985.1 Candidatus Eisenbacteria bacterium | reverse complement strand
GGATCTCGACGTGAAGGTGAAGAACGGGACCTTCCGCGAGGACCTCTTCTATCGCCTGAACGTCGTTGCGATCGCTCTCCCGTCGCTGCGCGAGCGCCCCGAGGACATCCCGCTCCTGATCGAGCGCCTGCTCGCGACGATCGCCGCGCGCCTGCGGCGGGACCCGAAGCCCATCGCCCCCGACGCATATCGGACCCTTCTCGCGTACGCCTGGCCCGGCAACGTCCGCGAGCTCGAGCACGCGATCGAGCAGGCGGTCGCGCTGGCGTCGGGTCCCGAGATCACTCTCGAGGACCTGCCCGCAGCGGTGCAGGGTGACGGCATCCCCGCCGCGTCGTCCGCGGATCCGCCCGGTGCCCCACGCGCCTTCAAGGACGCCAAGCAGGCCGTCGTCGACCGCTTCGAGCGCGAGTTCCTCGGCGCCGCGCTCGCGCGCCACCAAGGGAACATCTCGAAGGCAGCCGACGAGGTCGGCATGTATCGGCAGCAGCTTCAGGCGAAGCTCGCCGAGCTCGGTCTCGACGCCGATCGCTACCGCCGGCGCGAAGGCGGGTGAGGTCGACTCACACCGCGCTGGTGCAGTGGCCGCACTTCACGGCCTTGAGGGGGATCTCCATCTGGCACTGGGGACAGGCCTTGGTGGTGGGCGGCGCTTCGGCCGCCGCCTCCTGGCGCTTGGCGGCGTTCATCGCCTTCACGATGATGAACAGCGAGAACGCGATGATGACGAAGTTGATCACGGCGTTGACGAACAGGCCGTAGTTGAGCGTCGCCGCCCCTGCGTCCTGCGCGGCCTTCAGCGACGGAAACGATCCGCCGCTGAGCGTCAAGAAGAGGTTCGTGAAGTCGACGCCGCCCAGAAGCTTGCCGATCGGCGGCATGATGACGTCCTTCACGAGCGAGTCGACGATCTTCCCGAAGGCGGCGCCGATGATCACGCCGACGGCGAGATCGACGACGTTGCCCTTCATCGCGAACTCTTTGAACTCCTTGAGCATGGTCCCCCTCCTCGCGTTCGCTCAGCCGCCGAGCAGCGACTGGATCGACTTCAGGGTGTCGACGTTCTTTTGGAGCGCGGCCGCGACCATCGCGCCGATTCGTCGTCCGTGTCTCATCGTGGATCCTCCCTGGGTTGGAACGGTCGTTCGCGAGCTGGTCGGGCCTGTACACCCGCCTCCTGCTTCTGGCTAGACGGGTTCCGATCTCGTTTGACCCCGACGGGTCGCCCGGATAGCCGGGCGGCGTCGGCTCTCATGATCCTCCTCAATCCCGGCCCCGTGAACGTCTCGCCGCGCGTGACGGCCGCGCTCGCAAGGGGCGATCTCTGCCATCGGGAGCCCGAGTGCGCCGCGCTCCTCGAGCGCATCCGGCGACGCCTGGTCGCGGCATTTGCACCCGATGAGGGCTTCTCGGCCGTGCTCGTCACGGGATCCGGGACGGCGGCGCTCGAGATGGCCGTCACCAGCGCCGTCGGGCCCGGCGGCCGGCTCGTCGTGGTGGCGAACGGCGTCTACGGCGAGCGCGTCGCGGCGATGGCGACCGCGGCCGGCATCGCCCACACCGTCGTCGCCAGCGAGTGGACGTCGGCCCCGGACCTCGCGGCCGTCGAGCGCGCGATCGCAGCGCCGGGCGTCGAAGTCGTCGCCATGGTGCACCACGAGACGACGACCGGGCTCTTGAATCCCGTCGCGGCCGTGGGCGCCATCGCGCGGCGGCACGGCAAGATCCTGCTCGTCGATTCCGTGAGCGGCCTCGGCGGCGACGCGCTCGACATGAGCACGGTCGACCTCGTCGTCGGGACGGCCAACAAATGCATCCAGGGTCTGCCGGGCATGGCGTTCGTGCTCGTGCGCACGAGCGTGCTCGCACGCCTCGCGACGTATCCGCGCCGCTCGGTCTACCTGTCGCTGCCGACGTACGTCGAGAGCCCCATGCCCTTCACGCCCGCCGTCCAAGCTGCCTACGCGTTCGACGAGGCGCTCGCCGAGCTGCTGGAAGAGGGCGTTGCGACGCGCCTGCGGCGCTACGCCAACGCCGCCGCGCAGCTTCGCGCGGGTTTCGATCGCCTCGGGCTCGAATGCGTGCTCCCCGCCGAGCTCCGCTCGAGCTCGATCACGTCGCTCTGGCTTCCGCAGGATCGCTCGTACCGGGACCTCCACGACGAGCTGAAGGAGCGCGGCTTCGTCATCTACGAGGGGCAAGGGCGGCTCGCGCGGGAGATCTTCCGCGTCGCGAACATGGGCCATCTCACCCCTGTGGATTTCGAGCAGTTCCTCTCTGCGCTCGCGAAGGTGCTCGCGTGACGGCGATCATACTCGCGGCCGGCGTCGGCAAGCGCCTCCACGCGGCATCGGGCGGGCGGCCGAAGTGTCTCATCGAGATCGGCGGCAAGAGCCTGCTGCGCCGGCTGCTCGAGAGCCTCGCCGCGTGCGAGGTGCGCGATGCCGTCGTCGTGACGGGCTTTGGCGACGACGCGGTGCGCGCGGCGCTCGCCGCACCTCCGCCCGGCATCGTCGTGCGGACGCTCTTCAACGCACGATTCGCCGAAGGGGCGATCCTGTCGCTCGCGACCGCGCGCGCCCTCCTCGATCGCCCCGTGCTGGTGATGGACGCCGACGTGCTCTGCCAGACGTCGATGCTGGCGCGGCTCGTGCGCTCGCCGCACGAGAGCTGCTTCCTCATGGACGCGAGCGCGGCGAACACCGGCGAGGAGCAGATGCTCCTCGTGCGCGACGGCTGGGTGCGCAACATCGTCCGCGGTGGCGCGCCGGGTTACGACCTCTCGGGCGAGTCGATCGGCTTCCTGAAGCTCGGCCCCGGTGCCGCGCGCGTGCTGCGCGACTTGCTCGATCGACGGATCGCCGCGGGTGACACCGGCATCGAGCACGAGGAGGTCTATCCCGAGCTGCTCGCGCGGGTCGAGGTCGGCTTCGAGCGCGTCGACGGCATGCCGTGGATCGAGATCGACTTCCCCGAGGACATCGAGCGCGCGGCGCGGGACGTGCTGCCCCGCATCGAGGGCTCGTGACGCCGGCGATCCGCGACGCCGTCATTCTCACGTCCGAGGACGACGCGACCCGCCGGGTCGCCGGCGTGCCGCTGCTCCTGCGCACGGTGCTCGTCCTGCAGCGCAGCGGCGTCGAGCGCTGCACGCTCGTGGGACCGGGGCCGACGCCCCGCGACCCGCGCATCCGCTGCGCGGTGACGTCGGCGACGCGGCTGGCCGCGGCGTCCGACGACACGCTCCGCCTCGTGATCGATCCCGGCAGCGTCGTCGACGAGGCGCTCGTGCGCGACCTGCAACGCCGCGCACGGCCCGGGCAGGCGATCGCGTTCTCCGCCGACGGCGTGCGCGTGCGCGTCGTACCGGGGACACATCTGCTCGACGACGGGGGCGGCGGCGCACGGCCGCCGGAGGGGACCCTCACGTCCGCGTCGGCGCCACCTGCGCAAGTGGAGCAGGCTCTGCTGCGTGCCCTCGAGAACCCGCGCGACGGCTACGTCGATCGCCTGCTCTACCGGCGCCTCTCGCGGCCGCTCACGCGCCTGCTGCTGCGGACGCCCCTCACCCCGAATGCCGTGACGGTGATCGGGGTCGCGATCGGCATCGGGGGCGGCCTCGCGATCGGGGCGGAGAGCGAGCTCGGCATCCTGGGCGGCGTTCTCGCGCTCGTGCTCTCCGGCGTGCTCGACTGCTGCGACGGCGAGATCGCCCGCATCAAGCTGACCGAGTCGAAGCTCGGCCACGTCCTCGACGTGACCGGCGACACGCTCGTGCACGTCGCGCTGCTCACCGGAATCGCGAAGCGCCTCGCGAAGGTGGCCGCCTGGCCGGGCTCCGCGACGCTCGGGCTCCTCGGCTTCGGGGTCATCGCGTCGTTCGCGGCCATCACCTGGAGCGAGCAGACCGAGGCGCGGCGCCAGGCGGTCGACGCCTGGGAGAATCGCGTGCTCGAGAGCGTGCTGTCACCGCTCACCACGCGCGACTGGCACGTCTTCCCGGTGGCGTTCGCGCTCGCGGGGCGTCTCGACGAGCTGGTCCCGGCGGCGGCCTGGGGCGCGCAGGCGTTCTGGATCACGGTGGTCGTGCTCGTGTGGCGCGTGCTACGCCGCGCGTGACGTGCTCACACCAGCGCAGCGTGACGAGTTCGAGCGGTGCGGCGTCGTGCGTCTGCGCGGCGTCTTCGGCGAAGCCGACGCGGCGCGCATGCGTGAACGGCTCTGGCGGATGCTGTCGGACGAGCACGGGATCCAACCGGGCCGGCCGGAGACCTGGAGCGTACGGCAGCCGACGGGCTTCCAGGCGCTCAGGCGATCGTCGGCGTTCGAGGCGCTCGGGAGCCCCGTCCTCGCTGCGGCGCTCGACGACCTCCTGGGCGCGGGCTGCTGGTGCGCGCCGAAGCGCTGGGGCTCGCCGCTCGTCACCTTTCCGTGCGGATCGCACTGGGACGTACCGAGCAAGCAGTGGCACCTCGACATTCCGGCGCGCGGTGCGGCGCGCCCGCTGTTCTTGGTACGGATCCTCGCCCTGCTCGACCGCCTCGAACCCGGCGGCGGGGGAACGCTCGTCGTGGTGGGATCGCACACGCTGGTCGGGCGCCTGGTCGCCGCGGGCGCGAAGACGCGGCACTCGAAGGACGTGCTCCGCGCACTCGGGCGCGTGAGCCCCTGGCTGCGCGACCTCTGCTCGGACGCGGCGGACGACGACCGCATCCGGCGATTCATGGTCGAGGGCGCGGTCGTCGACGACGTCGTCACCCGCGTCGTCGAGCTCACCGGCGAGGCCGGCGACGCCTTCCTCATGCATCCGTGGCAGGTGCACGGTCCTTCGCCGAACTGCGGGACGTCGCCGCGCCTCATGCTGAGCGAATCGATCCTCCGCGTTCGCCAGTAGCTGCCTCGCCGTGGGGACACGGAACTGGTAGCGGGAAGTGGGAGAGCCGCTTGGCGCATTGCCCTCCAGGCCTGCTGAAGGACCTCGCCGACGTGCTCGCGGAGGTGCGCGCGCTCCCGGGCATCTCCGAGCCGCGCCCCGGGATCTTCTACCTTCGCCGCGCGCCGTTCCTCCACTTCCACACCAAGGACGGCAAGCGCTGGGCCGACGTCCGCGCCGGCCGCGACTGGGGCACCGAAGTCCCGATCCCGTACGACGCCTCCGCGAAAGCCAAGACGTCGTTCCTCCGCACGGTCGAACGACGTCACCGCGTCACTGCCGGTGCGACGAAGCGTGGACGTTGAAATCGGCGCTCGGTGCCGCGAGGCCGGGGGGCGAGGCTTCGGCTTCGGCTCCGCCGCGCGACGAAACACTCGGTGCGTCACGGCCCGACGTTTCGTCGCGCCGCTTCGCAGGCGCCTCCGCCTCGCCCCCCGACCTCGCGATGGACATCGCGCGCTCGACGTCTCGCTAGGACCACGGCAGCGTCGCGCGCGTCGCCCAGTATCGCTGCGGCGGCTCGGCGAGCGCGCGCAGGCGATGGAAGTCGGGCGGGTCGAGCGTCACGGCCGTGGCCGCGACGTGCGAGGTGAGTTGCGCCGCGGTCGCCGCGCCTGACAGCGCGACGTCGACGAACGGGTGGGCGAGCACGAACGCCATGGCGACCTGGTCGAGCGTCGCGTGGCAGTTCGCCGCCGATGCGCGCAACGAGTCCAGCAGCGCGGCGTCGTCGGGTCGGGTGTTCGCGTCCGTCAGACGGCCGTTCGCGAAGACCTCCTTCGCGATGATGCCCATGCCCTCGCCGCGTGCGGCGAGAAGCAGCGGGGCGAGCGACGGCTCGAGGCAGTTGAACGTCGCCTGCACCACGTCGAAGACGCGCTCGCCGTCGACGCGGGCTGCGAGCGCGGTTCCCAATGCGCGGGCCGAGGTCGCGCCGGACAGCGTGAGGCCGACGGCGCGATAGGCGCCCCGACGCCGCCCGTCGGCGAGCGCGGCGAGCAGGCGACCGTCGACGAGGACGCCGGACTCGGCGGTCGCGCTGTGGATCTGGTAGAGGTCCAGCCGATCGCCGAGGAGCGCGCGCGTCTCGCCGAGCTGGGTGGTGAAGCGCTCGACCGAGAGCTCCTTCTGCTCGTGTACGGCGGCGTCGATGCGCCAGTCGGCCGTATAGCGATAGCCCCACTTGCTGCCCACGACGAGGGCGTCGCGTCCGACGGCTCGCTCGCGAAGCCAACGCGCCAGGAACTCCTCGGCCCGTCCGTAGCTCCGCGCCACGTCGGCGTAGCGCACACCCGCCGCGATCGCGGCGTCCAGCACCTCGGCGGCGCGGCCGTACAGGGCGTCGGGCGAGCGATCGCCCGGGAGGTCCTGCGCACGGCCGAGGGTGATGTAGCCGGGGCGGCCGATCGCCGCGAGACCGACACCGATCCGCGTCACGGTGAGCCCGGTGCGCCCGAGGCTCCGCGGCGCGAGGTCAGGCACGGGCACGGTAGCCGTCCACCGCCGTCCGCCGTGCGAGATACAGGAGGCCGAAGATGTCGAAGACGATCTCGCGCCCGCGCTTGCAGAGCCACAGCGTCGCGGCGACCGATTCCGGCATGCCGAGAAAGTGGCAGAACGCGACGCCGCCCCATTCCTGCACGCCGAGGCCCCCCGGGATGATGATCGCGACGGCGCGGATCGGCTGCGCCACCGCTTCGATCACGAACGCTTCGAGCCACGAGATCGGATGCCCGATCAGCGTGAGGATCAGCTGCACCTCGACGACCCCGAACAGCCAGCCGGCGAAGTTCCAGGCCGTCGCGGTCGCGAACGACCAGCGCTCGCCGCGATAGAAGTCCTGAAGCCGCTCGTCGATCGCCTTCACGCTGGGCTCGAGCCGATGCAGGACGTGCAGGTTCGGCATCAGGCGCGAGAGCCAGCGCCACACGGCGGTCACGGGGTTGCGCTGCTGGACGTGGAGCAGGAGATAGGTGAAGCCCACCAGGGTCGCGAGGAACACGACGGACCAGAGTCCCGCCATGCCGGCGCGGTCGAGCACCACGAGCAGCCCCACGATGCCGAGCGCGGTGAACAGGCTCTGCGCGATCGTGAGCGTGGTCTTGGCGAGCACGATCGATGCGAGACCGTCGGACAGCGGGACCCCGTACGCACGAAGCAGATGCGCCTTCACGGGCTCGCCGCCGAGGGTCGCGGTCGGCGTCACGCTGTTGACCGCTTCGCCCGCGATGCGCGCGAGGACGAAGGCGGGGAAGGGCACGCCGCGCCGCACGCCCTCCGGCAGCGTCATGCGCCACGAGAGCGCGTCGCAGAGGCTGACGCCGACGTAGGGCAGCAGGACGAGCGGCGAAAGCGCCCCCAGCTTCTCGAACTGATCGTGCAGCTCGTCGAAGCCGGTGTAGACCAGCAGCACGACGAGCAGCGTGACGCCGATCGCGACGGCGAGCGCGGTGCGAAGGCGCGAGCGGGGCGCCGGGTCGTCTCCCGGCATGCCGGCCTACGCGAGCCTTCCGCTGCGGCGCGCGGTGCGGTCCGCCGTCTCGAGGGTCTCGACGACGCGCAGCGAGCGTGCGCCGCTGGTGAGCGGCTCGGTGCCCTCGAGGATGCTCGCGACGAAGTGTCCGGCGGCGAGCCGCAGCGGCTCGGCGTCGAGCGCGACGTCGAGCCGGCGGCCCTCGAACTTCGTGATCGGCACGACCGGGATGCCGCCCGGCTCGGCCGTGGCCGGAAGGCTCGGGTCGACGGCGTAGTCGAACAGGATGACGGCGCGCTTCTCGAAGCGTCCCTCGTAGGCGAGCATCCGATCGCGCCCGATCACCGTGACGGTGGCGGTCTTCTCCGGGTGGAGCCACGAGAGGTACACGTGCGCCGTGACGCCGCCCTCGAGCTCGAGATCGCAGACGGCCATGTCCGCGACCCCGGGCTGCAGGTAGGCGTGCAGGTGGAGGTCGACGGCCTTCACCGCGCGCGGCACGAGATAGAAGAGGATCGAGAGGTCGTGGGGCGCCGAGTTCCACCACACGTTCGAGTCGCGGCGGATGCGGCCCATGCCCAGCCGTTCGAACGAGAGGTGGAAGACGTCGCCCAGCTCGCCGGCGTCGATCACGCGCTTCATCTCGCGCACCAGCGGGTCGTATAGGAAAGTCTCGTCGACGAACAGCGTCCGGCCGGCGGCGCGCGCGGCGTCGACCAGCTCGCGGCCCTCGGCCGCCGTCAGCGCGAGCGGCTTCTCCACCCAGACGTGCTTCCCGGCGCGCAGCGCGGCCAGCGCCATCGCGTGGTGCCGGGACGGCGGCGTGGCGACGACGATCGCGTCGACGTCGGGACGCGCGAGCAGCGCGCCGAGATCGCTCCCGGCGCGCGCGTCGGGGTGGTTTGCGCGGGCGGCGTCCAGCAGCGCCGGGTCGAGATCGCAGAGATCGGTGACCTGGGCGGGCGGCAGCTCACTGAAGGTACGGAGCAGGTTCTTGCCCCAGTACCCCAGTCCCACGATGCCGACTCGCACCCGACGTTCCGCCATGATGCACCTTTCTCACCCGGAACACGCCCTTTTCGCGTGCCAGTGCCATGCGCGCGACACCGTCGCGCGCCGCGATCAAGTTGAGCTGCGCCCCGAGCGCCGCGAGCGCCAGCCAGGTGTGGCCGGTGAGCGCCCCCACGACGACGAGTGCGTAGACCGCGGCGATCGTGCGCCCGAGCGCGCGCACGACGGCTTGCGGCGGGCGCCGGAAGCGCGTGAGGAGCGGGAGCGCGGGGAGGTCGCGCAGGACGATGAACAGCCGCGAGAGGCCGTAGTGCGATGCGCCGCTGCCGCGCGGTCGATCGCGCACGGTGATCTCGGCGACGCGCTTCGGGTCGACGCCGAGGATGGCCGGCAGGAAGCGGTTGAAGCCGCGCGGGAGCTGCGCGCCCTCGACCAGGTGACGGCGGTAGGCCTTGAGGCCGCACCCGCAATCGTAGACCGGCACGCCGGTCGCGAGCGCGATGGCGCGGTTCGCGACCAGCGAGGGGAGCACGCGGGTCGTGAAGGCCTCGCGGCGTCGCAGGCGACGCCCGCTGGCGGCGTCGTACCCTTCCTCGAGCTTCTCCAGGAGGAACGGGATCGCGGCGGGGTCGTTCTGGCCGTCGCCGTCGAGCGTCGCCACGACGTCGCCGCGGGCGGCGTCGAAGCCCGCGGACAGTGCGGCGGCCTCGCCGAAGTTGCCGTCGAGCTCGACGACGCGCAGCGCTGGATCGGCCCTCGTCAAGGCGACCAAGCGCGGCAGCGTCTGGTCGGTGCTGCCATCGTTCACGAACACGATCTCGTATGGACGGCCGATCTGCCGGGCGACCGCCGACAGCTCGGCGTGCAGCGGCCCGACGTTGCCTTCCTCGTTGTAGACCGGAACGACGATGGACAGGGAGGGCCGTGGCTCGGCCGTTCCCATCAGTCGAAGAACCGCACGACGGAGTCCGCCACGCGCTCCACCTCCAGGTCGGTCAGGTCCGGGTGCACGGGCAGCGACAGGATCTCGCCGGCTATCGCCTCGACGCGCGGCAGGGCCGGGTGGTCGCCGAACGTCTCGCGCCACGCCGTCTGCCGGTGGATCGGCACCGGGTAGTGGATGCCGGTCTCGACGTCGCGCGCCTCGAGGTGCGCGCGGAGGGCGTCGCGCCGCGGCGTGCGGATCACGTACTGATGGTACACGTGCGTGCGACGCGGATCGGCGGGCGGCGTCACCACCCGGTCGCCGAGCCGCTCGCCGTAGTACGCGGCGATCTGGGCGCGCCGGGCGTTGCGGGCATCGAGGCGGCGGAGCTTCACGCGCAGCATCGCCGCATGGATCTCGTCCAGACGGGAGTTCCCGCCGTAGAACGCGTGGTCGTTCTTCTTCACCTGCCCGTGCGTGCCCAGGTGCTTCACCCGTTGCGCCAGCTCGGGATCGTCGGTCGCGACCATGCCGGCGTCGCCGGCGGCCGCGAGGTTCTTCACCACCCCGAGGCTGAACGCGCCGGCGGCGCCGAAGGAGCCGACTCGCCGGCCGTCGTAGGTTGCCCCGTGCGCGTGCGAGCAGTCCTCGAGCACCGCGAGATCGCGATCGCGCGCGAAGGCGAGGATCGGATCGAGATCGACGGGGAAGCCGTAGAGGTGGACGACCATGATCGCTCGCGTCGCCGGCGTCACGCGTGCGGCGAGGTCGTCCAGATCCGGGCCGAGATCGCTCGCGCGGACGTCCACCGGCACCGGCCGCGTTCCGGCGTCCACCAACGCCTCGACCGCCGCGACGAACGCATTCGCCTGGAGCAAGACGTCGTCACCGGGCTCGAGCCCCACGGCGCGGACGGCGAGGCGAAGCGCATCGGTGCCCGACGCCACACCACGCACGTAACCGACCCCGAGATACGCGGCCATTTCGTTCTCGAAGCCCTGCAGCTCCTCACCACCGAGGAGCTGCATGCGATCCAGAACACGCTCGACCCCTGCCAGGAGCTCCGGACGGGAGCTTCGGTACTCGCGTGCGAGCTCGATCAGGCGCACGCGAGGCGTGGGGGTCGATACCCGTGCTAGCGCTTCCTGTGCCACCGGGAACACCTCCGCTGGAAGTCAAATCGCGCGAACCCTACAGAGCGTCGGTCGCGGAGGCAAGGCCGCGTTGACTTTTTCCCGTCGTTCTCCGAAGACCTGCGTGGGGGTTGTCGGGGTGTCGGAAGGGCGGAGGACTGCCGCAGGCCTGGCCATTGTGGTCGGCGCGTTGCTGGCCTTTCGCCTCAACGAGCCCGGATGGTTCGACAACGAAGGGCGCTTCGCCGAAGGCGCGCGCGAGATGGTCCTGCGCGGCGACTACGTCACGCCGTACGTGAACTTCTTTCCGCTGCTGACGAAGCCGCCGCTGACGCAATGGCTCTCCGCGGTGATCTTCTGGGTGGCGGGACCAAGCGAGTGGGCCAGGCTCGTTCCGATCGCCGCGGCGATGATCACCCTCGTCGTCACGTGCCGGCTCGGGGCGCGCCTGTACGGTGAGCAAGTCGGGCTGGTCGCGGGCGTGCTGCTGGCGACCACCGCGGGCTTCGTCCTCGAGGCGCGCACGCTGCGTCCGGACTGCTTGGTGGTCGCGGCGGTGGCGAGCGCGATCTTCTGCTGGCACGTGGCCGAGACGGGTGTCCCGGCGCGGCGCACGCGCTGGCTCGTCGCGATGTACGCCATCCTCGGGGTGGGCACGCTCGCGAAGGGCATCGTTCCAGTGACGCTCGCCGGCGCGCCGATCGCCCTCATGAGCCTCCGGGCCCACGGGCTCGCGGCGATACGCCGCCTGCGCGTCGGCATGGGCCTCGCCATCTTCGTGGTGGTCGTGCTGCCGTGGCACCTGGCTGCGTCGCTCGCGAACCCCGGCTTCGCGTGGGACTACGTCGTGAACCAGCACCTCCTGTTCATGCTCGACAAGAAGGAGCCGCGCGATTCCGAGGGCGACGCCCTGTGGTTCTACCTGGCGGCGTTCCTCGGACGCTCGTCGCCCTGGGTGCTCTTCCTGCCGTTCACGATGGGGGAGGCGATCCGCGGTCGGGCAGGTCGTGCGCCCGGCGGCATCGACGGCACGCAGCTCCTCTGGCTCTGGGTGCTGACGACGGTCGGCCTCTTCGCGCTGGTTCCGTCGCGCCTCGAGCACTACTCGCTCCCGGCGATTCCTGCGGTGGCGCTGCTCGCCGCGCGCGCCTGGGACCTCGGGCGGCAGCACGGGTTCGGGCGCCTGGGGCGCGGCTATCTCACCGCCGTCGGCCTCGCGTTGCTGGCGGGCGGCGCGTTCGGCTTTGGGTACGGCGAGCAGATGGTCGCCGAGCAGGTGTACTGGCTCCCGCAGTCCTCGGGGCTGATGGCCCTCGTCGCTCCATCGGCGATCGTCGCATGTCTGGCCGGCGCGATGACCCTGGTCGCGGTGTGGCGCCGGTCGGCTAGCGGAATCGTGATGGCGCTCGTCGTCGGGATCGTTCCCTTCCTCGCCATCCTCGTCCGGGCGCTGATCGCCGCCGAGGCGCTCTTCTCGTGGCGCCCCGTCGCGCGGGCGCTCGAGCGCGTGCCGTCGGGGACCGAGCTCGTATTCGAGGCCCCGGTCGAGTACCAAATCATCGGCGCGCTCAACTTCTACACGCGGCGCCGCATCACCATGCTGGAGCCGCCCGGAGGGTACACGCCGCCCGCCTATCTCACGGGACGCACCGCCGGTATGTTCATCACCCGGGACGACCTCGAGAAGCGCTGGCAGTCGGGGCGACCGGTGGCGTTGGTCAGCGACCCGCAGGAACGACGCGACTCCGCCGACGGCATCGCGCCCGCTCCGTACTTCGTTCTCGACCGCTTTGGTGATCGATGGGTGCTCACGAACTTCCCGCAAGCCGCCGCGCACTGATCGCGCTCGTCCTGGGTGCGGCGGTGCTCGCGCATGCCGAGGAGGCTCCGCCGGCGCCCGCGGCCGCGTGCGACGCGACGCTGCCGGAGGGCGCGGCGGCGATGTCGATGGTCGCGGAGGATGAGGCCCCTCCTCCCGGAAGCGACGTCCTGCCGCCCGTGCCCGAGGCGTCGGAGATCCCGAGCATCGGCACGGAGGAGAAGAGCAACATCAGCTTCGTGCCGATCCCGGAGATCATCCTCGATCCGAACGAGGGCAACACCTACGGCCTGCTCGGCGTGTGGCTGTTCCTCGACGACAAGGACGAGATCAAGTACATGTTCGCGCCCGACGTCCGCTACAACGAGACGAAGGGTGTCTTTCCGAACTTGCGCCTCTTCGGCTACCCGTCGAGGACCGAGCGCTACTCGATCCTGGTCGGCAAGTCGACGACGCGCGACGAGAACTACGACGTCGAGTATGCGAACCGCGGCCTGTGGGACGAGCGCGCGTACTTCCTCACCCGCGTCCTCTACGAGCGCGATTCCACCGAGCGGTTCTACGGTTTCGGGAACAACACCCCGCAGGGCGGCGAGTCGAACTACACCAGCAACGACTTCCGTGCCGATGCGACGCCCGGCGTGTGGGTGGTGCCGCACTTCAGCGTGTCGTATCGGATGCGCATCCGCCGCTTCGACACGGAGCACGGCCAGGTCTCGGGGGTGCCGTACATCGGGACCAAGTATCCCGGCCTCAAGAACAAGGGCATCGACCCCACCGTCTACTGGCAGCATCGCCTCTCGCTCACCTACGATTCCCGCGACTCGATGGACATGCCGACCGAGGGGGCCTACGCGAACGGCTACGTCGAGGGCGCGGACCAGCACGTCGGCAGCAGCACCTCGTTCTGTGCGTTCGGGTTCGAGTGGCGGGACTTCATCCCGTTCCGTGGCGCGCGGCGGAATCCGATCCTCGCGATGCGCGCGCTCGTCGACTATCTCGACGGCCCCAGCGACACGCCCTACTTCCTTCGCAACACGCTCGGCGGGCGCCGCTACCTGCGCGGGTATGGGAGCGATCGCTTCACCGCCTTCAACCGCTCGCTCTTCGGCGCGGAGCTGCGCACGCGCGTCTACGAACGCAAGCTCTTCGGCGTGAACGCCGAGGTCGAGCTGGCACCCTTCGTCGAAGCGGGGCAGGTGTTCAAGGACATCACGGACCCGCCGCTCAACGATCTGCATTGGGTGGGCGGGCTCGGCTTCCGCGGGCTCGTGCGGCCGCAGATCGTCGCGTTCGTCGACGTTGGGTATGGGGGCGAGGGGGCGTCCGTCTTCACGGGGATCGACTATCCGTTCTGAGCGCGTGTCGGTGCCGCGAGGTTGGGGGCAAGGCTTCGGCTTCGGCTCCGCCGCGCGACAACTCACGCGCCTCGTCACGGCCCGCATTTCGTCGCGCCGCTGCGCAGGCGCCTCCGCCTTGCCCCCAACCTCGCGACGATCGCTCCGCGGGCAGTTCAGTCGGCCGGCCCCATTTTGGGTGGGGAGCTTGGCTGTGGCGTTGTGGCGGTGGTCGGGCGTTCCGAGTCTGGAACGCGCTGGAGCTTGCCGGGGGGAGCCCTCACCAGGGCGAGGTGGCCGCGGCGGGATTGGCGGGACTCGCTGACGGCGAGGGGGCGGAGCGGGGCGCCGGCGGCATCGCGCCACTGCGTCCACTCGTTCTCCCACAAGAGCAGGTCGCGTGGGGTGTCGGCTCCGGCGGGGGACAGCTTCACGAGCGGACGGGGCGCGTAGAAGCGCAGGCCGGGGTCGGTGGGGAAGACGGCTTCGAGCGTCGCGTCCGGCGGGAGGAGACGATCCACGCGGACCATGAGCTCGCGCAGGCTGCGCGTGCGGGAGATGGCGGGGTGGATCGTCGCGTCGAAGAGCGCGGTCCACACGACGGTGAGCGCGGCCACGACCTGGACGAGCCCGGGCCAGTCGGGAACGCGGCGTGCGCGCTCGATCGTGATCGCGCCGGCGATGGTCGCGAGCGAGACCATCGCGACCAGCGTGCCGTTCGCGCGTGCCGCGGCCGCGACCGCCGTCGCGCCATGCGCGTCGTCGCCGCGAAGCCACGGGCGGAGGAGAGCGCCGGGATCGAGACCCACGGCGAGCGCCAGGCCGGCCCCCGCCATGAGGAGGAGCGCGGGAAGGTACGCGATCGCGAGCCGCCGCGCCCACGTGTCGTCGCCGCGGGTCGTGCCCGCGGCCACGAGCAGCGCGACGGCGGGAAAGGCCGGCAGCAGGTAGACGCTCCGCTTGGCGTTGGCGAGCGAGAAGAAGACGACGGTCACGACGCTCCATGCCGCCGCGAGGCGGAGCGGCCGCGCCCGGTCGGCGCGCACGGCCGTCCACGCGAGCGGGAGGAGCGGCACCCACGGCAGGAGGCCGACCAGGCCGACGATCGGCAGGTAGAGCGGGCCGTGGGCGTGACCCGTGCGCGCATCGTCGGTGTCGATGAAGCGGACGAGGTTCTCCTTCACGACGACGTCGAAGAACGCTCGACCCTGCTCGGCGAACGCCGCGAGATACCACAGGCCCGCCACGGCCGCCGCGATGCCGAGGACCGGCACGACGCCCAGACGCCGCAGCACCCGCGGATCGCGTTCCCACGCGGCGAGGGCACCCGCGGCGAGCGCCGGGAGCGCGAGCGCGACCGGCCCCTTCGCGAGCGTCGCCAGGGTCGCGCCCGCCGCGGCGAGCCAGATCCACCGCCGATCGCCGCCGCGCAGCACCAGCATCCACGCCGCGAGGACGGCCGTGAGCGGCGCGGCGAGCGCCATGTCGACGCGCGCGCTCGTCGCCGCGCGCGTCCACTCGAAGGCGGTGGCGAGGACGAGCCCCGCCGCGAGGGCGACCGGCGGGCCCACGGCCGCGCGGGCGACGGCCCAGGTTCCGAGGACCGCCGCGATTGCGAGCGCGACCGACGGAAGGCGCAGGGCGAGCTCGGGAGCGTCGGGCAGGGCCCGCAGCACGGGGCTCGCGAGCCAGTAGTAGAGCGGCGGCTTGCGGGCGACTTCGCCTTCGGGCCGAGCCGGCACGAGCCACGTTCCGGTGCGCAGGATCTCGCGCACGACGAGGCCCTCGCGCGGCTCCCCGCGCGTGTAGAAGTCGATGTCGCGCAGGCCCGTCAGATACGCGACGCCGCACGCGACGGCGAGCAGCAGGACCTGCCGCCGAACCGTCATTCGCCGCGCTCCGTGCGGGTTTGCGTCGCGCCCCTGCGCCTTGTTAGCACAGCCCCGTGGCGACCGCCCCGGACGAGAGCGCGTACTACGACGCGCGGTGGGGCTACCGCCGCTTCGATGCGCGGCGCTACGAGGCACGTCGCTACGGCAGCTTCGGCCGGCGCGTCAACCACCGGCTGCTCGAGCGCGCCCTCAAGAAGGGGCTCGCCGGCGTGCGCCGCGGCGGCATCGTCCTCGACGCGCCGTGCGGCACGGGGATCCTGGCGGACTTCCTGCGTGGCCAGGGATTCCGGGTGCTGGGAGCCGACATCTCGCCCGCGATGCTCGAGGTGGCGAAGGAGCGCGGGCCCGTCATCGGTCACGTGCGCGCCGACCTGGAGCGCCCGCCCCTGCGGCCGGGCAGCGTCGACGCCGTCGTCAGCACGCGCTTCCTGATGCACCTGCCGCCCGAGATCCGCCCCCGGGTGCTGGGCGGCATGGCGCGACTCGCGAACGGTCCGGTGGTGGCGACCGTGTGTCATCCGTACACGTACAAGACGTTCGGGCGCGCGGTCCGCCGTGCGCTCGGCCGCAAGGTGAAGCAGAGCCCGCGGCTCACGCGCGCCGAGCTCGAGCAGGAGGTGGCCGCGGCGGGACTCCGTCTCGAGCGTGTGATCCCCGTGCTGCCGCTCCTGTCCGAGGTCTGGGTGATCGTGGTGCGCACGACGCCCGGATCCGCGTAGCAGCCCGAACGAGGAGACCGCAAATGGCGAAGATCGAGAGTGTCCGTGCGCGCGAGATCCTGGACTCGCGCGGCTTTCCGACGGTCGAAGCGACGATGGTGCTCGCCGGCGGCGCGAGCGGCACGGCCGCCGTGCCGTCCGGCGCGTCGACCGGCGAGCGCGAAGCGCTCGAGCTGCGCGACAAGGACAAGGGCCGCTACTTCGGCAAGGGCGTGACCAAGGCGGTCGGGAACGTGAACGGCCCGATCGCGCAGGCGCTGCTCGGCATGGAAGCCGACCAGAACTACGTCGACGCCAAGATGCTCGCGCTCGACGGCACCGAGTTCAAGACGAATCTCGGCGCGAACGCGATTCTTTCGGTGTCGCTGGCCGCGGCCCGCGCGATGGCGGCGGACCGGCACCTGCCGCTCTATCGCGCCATGGGCGGCGACGCCGCCGTGCGGCTGCCCGTCCCACTCATGAACATCGTGAACGGCGGCGCCCATGCGGACAATCCGCTCGACTTCCAGGAGTTCATGATCGCGCCGCACGGTGCGCCCTCGTTCGCCGAGGCGATGCGCTACGGCGTCGAGGTGTACCACGCCTTGAAGGGTCTGCTCACCAAGGCGAAGCACACGACTGCGGTCGGCGACGAAGGCGGCTTCGCGCCCAAGATCAAGAGCCACGAGGCCGTGATCGAGCTCATCGTCAAGGCGATCAAGGTCGCGGGGCTCCGGCCGGGTAGGGACGTCGCGATCGCCCTCGATTGCGCGTCGAGCGAGCTGCACCGCGGGACCCGCTACGTCTTCCGCAAGGCGGGCGGCAAGAAGAAGTCGGCCGACGATCTCATCACGCTCTTCGAGAAGTGGTGCGCCGCCTACCCGATCGTCTCGATCGAAGACGGGCTCGGCGAGAAGGACTGGGACGGCTGGAAGCGCTTGACCGACCGCCTGGGACGGAAGGTCCAGCTCGTCGGCGACGACCTCTTCGTCACCAACGACAAGATCCTGGCCGAGGGGATCGCCAAGGGCGTCGCGAACGCGATCCTCGTGAAGGTGAACCAGATCGGCACCCTCACCGAGACGCGCGCCGCGATGGCGCGTGCCGAGCGGGCCGGCTACCGCTGCGTCGTCTCGCACCGCTCGGGGGAGACCGAGGACGCGTTCATCGCCGACCTCGCCGTCGCGACCAATGCCGGGCAGATCAAGACCGGCGCGCCGGCGCGCTCGGAGCGTAACGCGAAGTACAACCGCCTGCTCGCGATCGAGCAGGAGCTGGGCAGCCGGGCGCGCTACGCCTCGCCGTTCGCGAGCTAGGAGGCGGCGATCCTACGCCCAGCGGATCCGCCGGTAGTCGAAGTCGCCGAGCTCGACGGCATTGTACTTCACGACGTCGAAGTAGGGCGAGAGATCGAAATCGCGCGGCGTGATGAGCGTCTCGCGCTGGCGGTGGAAGAGGACGGGGTACGGCGTCTTGCGCCGTCGCAGCCAGTCGACCCAGCCCTGCCGCGCGCCGGCCGCGGGCTCGACCGCCGGCAGGATCGGGAAGCCGATGTTCTGGAATGCGCGCCCGATCATCGACGAGCAGATGACGTTGGTCGTGAACCCGCCGCCCACCTCGAGCGCTTTGCGCCGGAGGCGGCGAGGAATCAGCGATACCGGGAAGAAATAGCGTCCCAGGTCGAGGAAGTGCTGCACGTCGTACTTCGAGCCGAGCTGTGCGAAGACCTCGTCGACGATGCGCGCGAGGTCGTCGGCGCGCAGCCCCCGCGGGCGGCAGACGCGCAGGTTGAAGTCGGCGTACTTGACCAGAGGGACCGCCTTGACGCCGTCCTCCAGGGTGGCCTCGACGATCATGTGCTCGGCCTCGATGCCGTGCTGGTCGACGAGCGTCTCGCGGCGGGCGGGAAATCGGCGCAGCAGCTCGTCGCCCACGTACAGCGCCGCGTGCGACCACGAGCTCTGCGTCAGATACTTGATGACCTCGCTCACGCGTTGCTCGCCGTCGACGAGCACGACGTCGCCCTTGCGGACGACGCCGCGGAGGTTCGCGAGGTTGTTCGGGTGCCGCAGCTCGTAGCGACGGCGCGGTTTGGTCAGTACGCGGGCCGCGGCCTGGATCATCCTGTCGCGGAGACGTCCCATCGATGCCTCGCCCCTCGAGTCTAGCGCGGCGGGCCGCGGGTGAGGAGCGCAGAGGCCGTGCGCTCCCGGACAACGCCCGGGCGTTCCGGCGCCGCCTCCTCGCCTGGTACGGGCGCCACCAGCGTCCGCTGCCCTGGCGGCGGACGCGCGACCCGTACGCGATACTGGTCTCGGAGATCATGCTCCAGCAGACCCAGGTCGCGCGCGTCGAGGACTACTGGACGCGCTTCCTGCGCCGCTACCCGACGGTCGAGCACCTGGCAGAGGCTCCGGCGAGTGCGGTACGCGAGAGCTGGGACGGCCTCGGCTACTACGCCCGCGCGCGCAACCTGCACGCCGCCGCGCGCCACGTCGCGCGCAAGCGGGACGGCGCCTTCCCGGCGACGGTCGACGGGCTGCGCGCGCTGCCGGGCATCGGACCCTACACCGCCGCGGCCGTCGCCAGCATCGCCTTCGGCGCCGACGTGGGCACCGTCGACACGAACGTCGCGCGCGTCCTGTCACGCGTTTTTCGCGTGCGTGGCCGGGCGAGGTCGGCGGCGCGGGGCCGCCGGCTGTGGCGTCTCGCGGGCGCGCTCGTGCCGGCGGGCCGGTCGGGCGACTGGAACCAGGCGCTCATGGACCTCGGCGCGACCGTCTGCACGGCGCGCGCGCCGGCATGTCCCGCCTGCCCGGTGCGGACGGCCTGTCGCTCGGGCAGCCGCTACGCGGTCAAGTAGCCGGCCTTGTGCAGGTACTCGGCCGTCAGCACGAGGCCCTTGGCCGCACCCATCTTCGTGTTGTGCGAGAGGGACAGGTACTTGATGCCGTTCGGCAGCGCCGGCTCCGGACGGATCCGCCCGACGCTCGTCGCCATGCCGCCGTCGGCGTCGCGGTCGAGGCGCGGCTGCGGGCGGAACGGGTCGTCGTGCACGATGATCGGATGCGCCGGCGCGCTCGGGAGGTTCATGCCGGCGTAGTCGCCGCCGAAGGCGCGCATGGCGGCCGCGACGTCGTCGGGCGAGCACGGCTTCTCGGTCTCGACGGCGATGGCCGCGGTGTGGCCGTCGAGCACGGCGGCTCGCGTGCACGTCGCGCCGACGACGAGCGATGCCGGCTCGATCGTCCCTTCGCCCAGACGGCCGAGGATCTTGCCCGTCTCGCGGGCGACCTTCTCCTCTTCCTTCGGGATGAAGGGGATCAAGTTGTCGACCATGTCGAGCCCGAGCACGCCCCCTGCGCGGCCGGCGCCCGAGATGCCCTGCATGGTCGTGACGAGGGCGCGCCGGACGCCGAAGCGGTCGAGGATCGGCTTCAGCGAGACGACGATGCCGACCGTCGTGCAGTTCGATTGCGGGAGCACGAAACCCTTCCACCCGCGCTGCCTGCGCTGGTGCTCGACGAGCGGGAAGTGGGCGACCATGTTCACGCCCGGCACCAGGATCGGCACGTCGGTCTCGTAGCGGTACGCCGACGCCGACGAGAAGGTGGGCACGACCTTCGCGAACTTGGGCTCGAGCTCCCTGGCGGCGTCGCTCTCGATCAGGCTGAAGACGACGTCGACCGAGCCCGGATCGAGCTTGGCGGCGTCGACGACCGTGAGGTTCATCACGGCCGCGGGCGGATCCTCACGGCACCACCACAGGCGGGCGCCGTTCGCGTCGCGAATGGCCTCGGCGTACGGCTTGCCCGCGGTGCGCGCCGAGGCCGCGACCGTCGTCACCGTGAACCATGGATGGTTCGCGAGAGCGACGAGCGCCTGTTGCCCGGTGATGCCGGTGGCGCCCACGACGGCCGTACGGAGCTGCTTCATGGGACCGCCAGTATTTGCGGTGCGGCGGGGGACAGTCAAACCGGCTAGTGCGCGCCGCCGGCCGACGTGACGAAGTCGAGTGCCGGCTCGAACACCATGCGGGCGGCGTTGTTGCCGACGAGGACGTCCAGGTGTCCGAAGCGCGGCAGCAGCCGCACGACGGCCTTCTCGCCCCCGAACGCCTTGGCGCCCGCGCGCACCTGCTGGGCCCACTCGGGACCCATGTTCTGGGACGCGAACGCGATGACCGGCATCGCGCGCGGCGAGACCGTGCCGCCGCCCAATGCCGCGCGCGGCCACCAGCGGTCGTAGCTCGCGAGCAGGCGCGCGAGCGGGACGACGTCGGTGACGCCGTCGCGGGCCGCCGAGAGCCCGCCCTGCCCGCCGAACGACGACGACGTGTAGACGATGTCCTCGAGCGCCGCGCCGGCGGTCGCGAAGCCGGGAACGGGGGAAGCGCTCTGCGGGTTCTTCAGGACCGTGGAGAGCAGGCGCTCGCGCTCCGGCCACGGCAGCCGGCTGCTGCCGACGTCGATCGCCGGGCCCGAACCCTCCGGCGCGTACCCCCCGCCCGGAGGCGTGCCGTCGAGGATCACCAGGCCCTGCATCGGCACGCGCCGCGACGCCAGGCGATAGGCGACGCCGGCGCCGTAGCTGAAGCCCGCGACGTAGAGCGGCCCGGGATCGGCGGTGCGCACGAAGCCCACCGCCCACTCGGCGTCGCTCGCGAACGTGTCGGCGGTCCAGCTCGCGAGCTCGGACAGCTCCTCCGGTTTCGCGTCGGCTGGCACGGCGTGCGTGCGGTAGTCGAGACCCCACGCGCGCACGCCCGCGAGCGCGAGATGCATACGGATGTCGTAGCGCGCATCCGTCTGCGGCA
The DNA here is from genome assembly GCA_035577985.1 of Candidatus Eisenbacteria bacterium. Taxonomy (NCBI): domain Bacteria; phylum Candidatus Eiseniibacteriota; species Candidatus Eiseniibacteriota bacterium. The sequence continues at coordinate 35,387 of DATJZY010000072.1, read as the reverse complement.
GCTCGGCGTTCTGGTGCATGCCTGGCAGGTAGAGGACGACGGGACCCGTCGCGCCCTCGCAGAAGGCGAGCCGGCGCAGCCCGATCCGGTTGAAGCGCCCGCCCGGCGGACGCATGCACATGAAGACGTCTTCGCAGAGGTGGTCGCCGCGCAGCTGGCGCTCCGAGCGCAGGCGCGCGCACTTCTCCGGCTTCTCCTTCACCCCGCCGACCACGCCGCACGCGGCGACCGCCAGCGCGAGGATCGTGGCGGCGACCGGCCTCATTCGGTTCGCAGACATTCGATCAGCTTCTCCGCGGCGGGCGAGAAGTGCTTGCCGGCGCGGTGGATGATCCCGAGCGGGCGCGTGAGCACCTCGTCGGACAGTTGGACGGCGACGAGCGAGCCACCCTTCACCTCGGGGCGCACGGCCGGCTCCGGAAGGATCGTCAAACCGAGGCCGATCTCGACCACGCGCTTCATCACCTCGGCGTTGTCGAGCTCCATCACGTAGCGCGCCTCGACGCCGTGGCGGCGCAGCACGCGATCGGTCTCTTTGCGGGTCGGGATGTCGCGCTCGAAGCCGACCAGCGGCTCGCCGGCGAGCTTCTTGATCGACACCGTCCGGTGCTTGGCGAGCGGGTGCTGCGGCGAGCAGACGAGCACCAGGCGGTCCTCGCGGAACGGGACGACCGTGATCCCGGGACGGCGGCTCGGAAACGCCACGATGCCGAGGTCGATGCTGCCTTTGAGCGCGTCGTCGTAGATCTTGCTCGATCGGCTGTATTCGAGCTGGAGCTGCACCTGCGGGTACGCTTTCAGGAACCGCTTCAACTGCGAGGACAGCTCGTAGAGACCGATCGTGTGCACGGTGGCGACGCGGACCGTGCCGGCCACGACCTTCGTCACGGCCTGCAGCTGCGCCTCGAGCTCATGGTAGCGCGCCACGATGTCCTTGCTCACCTGGTAGAGGATTTCGCCGGCGGGCGTGAGCTGCACGTTGCCGCGCGTGCGCTCGAGGAGCTGGCGCCCGTACTTCTCCTCGAGCATCCGGATCTGCTGGCTCACGGCCGACTGCGTGACGTAGTTCTGGGAGGCCGCAACCGAAAAGCTCTTGGTCTCGACGACGTCGCAGAAGACCTTGAGGGTTTCGAGATGCACTTATGCTCCACGCCGGTGAGCGTGAGAGACCCTCATATTGACCCCATGCGGGTTCTGCAAGCTCACGCGTCGCGCGCGGGCGCCCGTCCGCGGGCCGCGCAGCGGCCGCCGGCTATGGACCTACCTGGCGATGTTTGCCAGTGTCGATCGCGTCATGGATCTCGAAGGGAAAGTCGCTCTCGTGACGGGCGCGGCGCGCGGCATCGGCCGGGCAATCGCGATCGGGCTCGCCCACGCGGGCTGCGACGTCGCCGTCTCCGACATCGCGCCCGGCCAGGACGCGATCACCGTGTATCCGCTGGGCTCCGAGGCCGAGCTCGCCGTCACGGCGGGACAGATCCGCCGGCTCGGGCGCAAATGCACCGCGTTCCAGGCCGACGTGACCTCGGCGGCCGACGTCGAGGCGATGCTGCAGCAGATCGAAGAGCGCCTGGGTGGTCTCGACATCCTGGTCGCGAACGCGGGCATCATCATGGCAGGGCCGATCGCGAGCATGAGCGAGGCGCAGTGGGACCGGATCTTCGCGGTGAACGTGAAGGGCGTGTTCCTGTGCGCCCAGGCAGCCATTCCGCGACTCGCCAAGCGCGGCGGCGGGCGCATCGTCAACATCGCGTCGGTGGCGGGAAAGACCGGACGCGCCGGGCTGGCCGCGTACTGCGCGTCCAAGGCGGCCGTGATCTCGATGACGCAGTCGATGGCGGAGGAGCTGGGGCCGGCCGGCATCGCCGTCAACGCCATCTGCCCCGGCTACCTGAAGACGGCGATGTTCACGCAGGTCCTGAACCCGCTTCTGGCGCAGCTCTACCACGCGCCCGAGGAGGAGGTCTTCGAGAAGTTCGTGCAGCGCCAGACGTTCCTCGGCCGCGGCCAGAGCCCCGAGGACATCGCCGAGGCGACGGTCTACCTCTGCCGCGCCGAGAACGTGACCGGCATCACGCTCACGGTGGCGGGCGGCGGCGAGGTGCACTAGCCGTGCTGACGGCGGTCACCATGAAGGAGATCGAGGCCATCTTCGAGGTGCTCGATCGCCTCGGCATCTCGCGCGAGGCGGTCGTGATCCCCCTGCGGCCGGCGCATCCCGGCGGCATTCGCACGCTGTCGTCCGGCAAGGTCGAGATCCAGGTCGAGTCGCAGACGCCGCTCGCCGAATGGCTTCCCGAGCTCGAGCGTCAGCTCCGCGAGGCCACCGGGGCGTGAGCGAGCGGGCCGCGAAGCCTCCGCTCTGGGCGCTCCTCGGCACGATCGTCTTCGTCGTCACGGTTCCCGGCAGCGTCGTCGTCCTCGTACCGTACATCCTGTCGGGATGGCGTCTGGGGCCGCCGTTTCTGGACACGGAGCTGACCCGGTGGCTCGGCGTCGCGCTCGTGGTCGCGGCGACGCCGCTCTTCTTCTCGTTCGTCTCGCGCTTCGTGTGGGAGGGGCACGGGACGCCGGCGCCGGTCGCTCCCACCCGGCACCTCGTGGTCGGCGGCCCGTTCCGCTGGTGCCGGAACCCCGGCTACGTCGCCGTCGTCACGCTCGTCGCCGGGCAGGCGCTCGTCTTCGCGCGGCCGGTGATCCTGCTGTACGCCGCATGCCTGTGGCTCGGCTTCCATCTCTTCGTCGTCTTCTACGAGGAGCCGACGCTGCGGCGGACGTTCGGCGCCGAGTTCGACGAGTACTGCCGCCGTGTGCCGCGCTGGATTCCCCGAGCGCCGCGCGCAGAGTAGGGTGCGGTCATGCAGACCTACACGGGTGGATGCCATTGCGGGCGCGTCCGGTTCCGCGTGACCGCCGACCTCGACCGCGTGACGTCGTGCAACTGCTCGATGTGCGCGAAGAAGGGCTTCCTCCACCTGATCGTGCCGCCGGAGCAGTTCGAGCTCGTGAGCGGGGCGGAGGACCTCACGACCTACGAGTTCAACACCGGCGTCGCGAAGCACCGCTTCTGCCGCACGTGCGGCATCCACTCCTTCTACACGCCGCGCTCGGATCCCGACAAGGTCGACGTCAACGTGCGCTGTCTCGACGGCATCGACCCGGCGGCGCTCCGCATCACCGGGTTCGACGGCCGACATTGGGAGGAGGCGATGCAGGAGAGACCGCCCTGGCGCTAGGTCGGTCGCCCGGGGCGACCGCTCGCTCGCCACGGGTTGCCGGGGACGCCCGGCCGGTGGCATGACGGATGACCATCCGCCCGAAGGAGGTATCGAATCATGGCCGATCAGGAGAGCGTGACCCCCGAGCAGTTCTTCGTTGAGCTGCTGCCGGCGGGATTCCAGGCGCAGCGCGACGCCGGCGGCGCCGTGCCACAGGACTTCACCATGCAGTACGTCCTCACGGGCGACGGCGGCGGCGAGTGGGCCGTCACCATCAAGGACGGACAGCTCTCGACCAACAGGGGCCGGCACGACGCGATCATCACGTTCACGCTCTCGGCCGACGACTTTGGCGACGCGATCCTCGGCCGCAACGGCGCGACGATCGCGATCCTCCTGCCGCAGAATCGGCCCGGGCGCCCCGACAACACCGGGCGCGTGAAGCAGATGAAGGGCACGGTGGCTCAGGAGCTGGCGCGCGACGGCATGGACCCGTTCAAGATCGAGATGTGCTTCAACGGCGGCGAGGCGCCGCGCACCGTGCTGAAGATGAAGCTCGTCGACTTCGTCGCGATGCAGGAAGGGCGTCTGAACGGGCAGGAAGCGTTCATGACGGGACGGCTTCGCATCGAGGGCGACATGGCCTTCATGATGCAGATCGCCGCGCTGACCGCCTGACCGCGACGGCGCTCACGATCGGCGAGGCGCCGCGGCGTCTCGAAGCCGTGCTGCACGAGCCGGCGGGCTCGCCACGCGGCGCGGCGGTCGTCTGCCATCCGCACCCGCAGTACGGCGGCGACATGGACAGCAGCGTCGTGGTCGCGGTCGCCGATGCGCTCGTCGGCGCGGGATTCGTCGCGCTGCGCTTCAACTCTCGACGCATTCCGCGTTTCCCAGCAGGCCTGGCCGGAGCCCAAGCGGTGTCGTTCACCCTCGGTCGCGGTGTCCCCATGCCGGCGGGCGACCCCGGCCATTCGTGCGTCATCTCGGAGGAAACGGGACTGTCGCTGGCGAACGAGCGCCTCTGCCGCGCGTTCCGCGACTTGGAGTGAGGGCTGCGCCGGCCGATCACTCGAGCTGCGCCTGAACGCAGCCTAGCGTCGTACGTCGGGGTGGGGGACGACGGGGCGTTGGCGTCTGAGATCAATGCTTGGGAGCGCTACCCCGCGCGACCCTTTGAGGATTCGGCGTGGGCAACATACAGGATACGAAGTGCGCGGAGCTTCGTGGATCAGGCATCTGCTCCTTGGCTGCGCTCTCCTTCTGGGTCTTGTCGCGGGAATTGGTCTCCTGGAAGGCGCCGTGTCGCTTCTCCCCGTCTCTCCCTGCACCGGGACACCACCGCTCTGGCGCCCGAGTCGCATTGTCGGTTGGGGACTGATCCCGAACGGTCGGGGAGAAAAACAAATCTGCGCGGAAGATCGCCTCGTCGCGCGGCGGCCGATCGTCATCAACAGTCTCGGCCAACGCGACCGCGAGCGCTCCTACCGCAACACCGACGGCGCCTCGAGGGTCCTTGTTCTCGGCGATTCGTTCGTCGAGGCTCTCCAGGTCGAGCTGGCGGACACATTTCTGGCGCGCATCGAGAACGACCTCGGAGTCGAGATGCTGAACGCTGGGGTGTCGGGTTACTCGACAGACAATGAAGTCCGCGCATTCAAGTCGACGGGGCGCCGGTACGCGCCTGATGTCGTCATTCTCGTGTTCTTCATTGGCAACGATGTGCTGGAGAACGGCGCGCGACTCTTCTTGCTGAACCCACACGGCCTCCCGCCGAAACCTTGGCTCAGGGCACGTCCTCCGTCGGCGGCTCTCCGGGCGTGTGCCGGCATGGAGTACGCAGCGAACTTCGTGGCCTCCACGACTCCCCAGCTGTTGTGGCAACGCTCGCGCGTCGTGCGATCGCTTGAGATCTCAGCGGCGCAGGAACTCACGAGACGATGGTGCGCGCATCCAAGTGGTCCACCGCTTCACGACGGCGTCCCGGAGATGCTGGGTGTCTACAGGGAACCGTCCACCCCCGCATGGACTGAAGCGTGGGTGACATCCGAACATCTCCTGCGAAAACTGAAGGACAACGTGACTCGGGCAGGCGCACGGCTCGGGGTTGTGCTCGCCCCGTATGCGGCCGAGTACGATCCCCGTATGAGAGTGCTCGAGACGCAATACGAGATCCTGAGAAATGCAAAGTGGGACTACGACTACCCCTACAGACGGTTGAGCGCGCTGTTCGAGCGCGAGGGTGTGCCCTGGATGTCACTCGCCCCGACGTTCAAGGCATACTACCGATCCACCCACGATTCGGGATGCTACGCGAGCGATGCACACTGGAACGAGGCAGGCCACGAAGTGGTCGCGAACGCGTTGGAGCCATTCGTCGCGTCACTGATCGGCCGTCGTCCCCCACCCCGACGTACCGACGCCAATTGAGGCTATTGCTTCGATGCTGCAAACGAGTCCAGGCACAGAACAGCTAGCCTGGACGGCAGGCGACACCAGCGCGGCCTCGTGGCATCGTATGGGTTCCGGAAGGAACCACGATGCTGCGAGGGACGATCCTGCTGGCTCTGCTGCTGCTCGCTCCGCCGCTCCGCGCCGCCGAGTCGGGCGCCCGGGCGACGGCAACGTTCGCGGGCGGCTGCTTCTGGTGCATGCAGCCGCCGTTCGAGGATCTTCCCGGGGTGCTCGCGACGACGGTCGGCTACACGGGCGGGCAGAAGGAGCGCCCGACCTACGAGGAGGTCTCCGAAGGCGGGACCGGCCACGCCGAGTCGGTCGAGATCGTCTACGATCCCACCAGGATCTCCTACGAGAAGCTGCTCGACGTGTTCTGGCACAACGTCGATCCGCTGACGCGTGACGCGCAGTTCTGCGATCACGGCCGCCAGTATCGCTCCGCGATCTTCTACCACGACGAGACGCAGAAGGCGCTCGCGGAGGCGTCCAAGCGTGCCCTCGAGACCTCGAAGAAGTTCGATCGGCCGATCGTGACCGAGATCGTTCCAGCGAGCACGTTCTGGCCGGCCGAGGAGTACCACCAGCGCTACCACGACAAGAACCCGGTGCGGTACGCCTACTATCGCTGGGGGTGCGGCCGCGACGCGCGCCTGAAGGAGCTCTGGGGCAGCTCCGCGCCGCAGCCCGAGACCGGATTCGATCCGGCGACGTGGAAGAAGCCGGGCGACGCGGCGCTCAAGCAGAAGCTGACGCCGCTCCAGTACGAGGTGACGCAGCACGCGGCGACGGAGCCGCCCTTCCACAACGAGTACGAGGACGAGCATCGCCCCGGCATCTACGTCGACGTCGTGTCGGGCGAGCCGCTGTTCAGCTCGCTCGACAAGTTCGACTCCGGCACGGGCTGGCCGAGCTTCACGCGACCGATCGATCCGGCGAACGTGAAGGAGGTCAAGGACTACAAGCTCATCTGGCCACGCACCGAGGTGCGCTCGGCGCACGCCGACTCGCACCTGGGGCACGTCTTCACCGACGGCCCGAAGCCGACGGGGCTCCGCTACTGCATGAACTCGGCGTCGTTGCGCTTCATTCCCGCCGATCGGCTCGAAGCCGAGGGGTACGGTCAGTACGCGAAGCTCTTTGCGTCGAAGCCCGCGCCGCCGCAGACGGAGACGCCGCCGGCACCGCCACCGGCGAAGTAGCCGCCCGTCAGCCGCGTGCGCTCGGATGCGGCAGCGTCCCGTCGTCGACGTGCGGCAGCTCGTCCCACACGTCGAGCCATTGGAGGCGATTCGCCCACCACTGGTGGATCGCCGGACGCACGCGCCCCGGCTCGTCGAGAGTCGTGAGGGCCACCGACACGAGCCGCGCGCCCACCTTCGGCTGCGGCTCGCGCGCGTCGGTGCCGAAGACGTGCGTCCCGCAGTCGGCGCAGAAGTGACGCGCGAAGAACGACGACGATCGGAACGCGCGCGGCGTGCCGCGGACGAGCTGGAAGTCCGGTTCGGGGACCGCGATCCACGCCGCGACCGGCGCGCCGAACCGCCGGCAGATCGTGCAGTGGCAGTAGCCGGCGTCGAAGACGGAACGGATGCGATACCGGACGGACCCGCAGCAGCAGCCGCCGTCCAGCGGATCCATCAGTCCTCGATCAGGACCGGCGTGCCGACCGGCACCATGCCCGCCAGCTCGTCGACGTCGTCGTTCGCGAGCGAGATGCATCCCCACGTCCAGTCGACGTTGCTCTCGTTCAGGCGCGGCCTGTCGGTGCCGTGGATGCCGACCGCACCGCCGACGCCCGCGTAGTGGTTGTCGAGCATCGGAATCCGGCCGGAGTCGAGCGCCGTCCAGTAGCGCTGGACGTCCTGCAGGTTCGGGTAGTCGAGCAGCAGGAACTGGTGCCAGCGATCGTGCTCTCGCTTGTCGACGATCGCGTAGAGCCCGGTCGGGGTCTTGCGGTCACCCTCGTGCAGCTTTCCCTTCGGGCCGCCCAGCCCGAACACCGCCGGGTAGCTGCGGACGCGCTCGCCGCGCACGTAGACGTCGAGCGTGCGGCACCACGTCCGCACGACGACGAAATACGGCTCGTCGGCGGCCCAGTCGAGGCGATCCTCGTCGGCGGGCGGTGGCGGCCCGTTCCATCCCTTGTGGACGCCGCACGCGGCGAGCATCGCCACGAGCGCCGCCGCCATCCACCCCCGTCCCCACCTGATCCGACTCATGATCCGCTCCGTTCGACATTGTTTCCGCAAAGCCGTGCGCGTGCAATCGGCTGCAAAGCCCGAAAGCATGTGATAGCTCGCGCCCCCGTGCCGGCGCAGCGACCACTTGCGGCGATCGTGATGGCGGCGGGACTCGGAACGCGCATGCGCTCCGGCCGCGCGAAGCTCCTGCACGAGCTGGGCGGCCGCCCGCTCGTGCGCTATCCGCTCGCAGCCCTCGCGCCCCTCTCGCCGGCACGCGTCGTGCTCGTGGTCGGCCACCAGGGCGACGAGATGCGGGCCGCGGCCGCGGCGTCGGGTCTGCCCATCCGGACGGTCCTGCAAGCCGAGCAGCGCGGCACGGGCCACGCCGTGCAGTGCGCGGCGCCGGCGCTCGAGGACTTCGACGGCGACGTCCTCGTCATGAACGGCGACGTTCCGCTGGTGACGACGGCGACGCTGCGGCGCCTCGTTGAGACGCATCGTGCGGACAACGCGGATCTGACGCTCGTCACGATGCGCTTTGAGGACCCCACGAGCTATGGCAGGATCCTGCGTGATGCGGGCGGGCGCGTGCGCGGCATCGTCGAGCACCGGGACGCATCCCCCGCCGAGCGCGAGATCAAGGAAGTCAATCCGGGGCTCTATTGTGTTCGTGCGTCGCTCCTCTTTCCGCTGCTGCGCGAGCTGCGCGCCGACAACGCGCAGGGCGAGCTGTACGTCACGGACGTCGTCGGGCTCGCGGCCGCGGCCGGGCGCACGATCGCGAGCGTGCTGCTCGAGCGCCCGGAGGAAGTCGCGGGCATCAACACGCGCGCCGAGCTGGCGCGCATGGAGGCGCATCTGAGAGCCGACATCACGAGCCGCTGGATGGAGACGGGCGTCACCTTCGAAGACCCGGCGACGGCATACGTCGGCCCCGAGGTCGAGATCGGACGCGACACCGTGATCGGCCCGAACGTCGTCCTGCGCGGGAAGACGCGCATCGGCGTGGGCTGCCGCATCGACGGCACGGCGTTCATCACCGACGCCACGCTCGGCGATCGCGTCCACGTCCGCTTCGCATGCGTGGTCGACGAGGCGCGCGTCGGCGACGACGCCATCATCGGCCCGTTCGCGCGCTTGCGGCCCGGCACCGATCTCGCCGAGCACGTGCACATCGGCAACTTCGTCGAGACCAAGAAGGCCCACGTCGGGGCGCGCACGAAGGCGAACCACCTCACCTACCTCGGCGACTGCGACGTCGGGCCGGACTCGAACGTCGGCGCCGGCACGATCACCTGCAACTACGACGGCTCGACCGGCAAGAAGAGCAAGACCATCATCGGCGCGCGCGTGCAGATCGGCAGCGACACGCAGCTCGTGGCGCCGGTGACGGTGCACGACGACGCCTACGTGGGCGCCGGCACCACCGTCACGCGCGACGTGCCGGCGGGCGCGCTGGTCGTCACGCGCACGCCGCCGCGGGTCCTCGAGGGATGGGTCACGCGCCGCCGGGCATGGGCCGAGGGCGAGCAGCCCACGCCGGCGGCGGCGAAGCCCGCGCCGCGGCGCGCGGGCAAGAGCAAGCGAACGATCAAGGCACGCAAGGTCTCGCGTCGCGTCCGACGGCGGCGCTAGTCGATCGAGGGGCGCGGGCCGACACCCGTCACCGCGAGCCAATCGTCTTCGTCGCCCGCCACGATGAAGACGATCGGAGCGAAGCACGGCTTCGGCAGGTCGATCTTCGCGGAGATGAACGCGTTCCCGCCTACGTCGTGCGCATGCCTCGTCGCGCGGGCGCGGCTGCGCGGGTGGATGAATCGTACGCTCCACGCGTAGCACCCACCCCTGGGGTGGAATAGGCGAGAAGTTGACCAATTCGCGCAGACACATCCCCGCCTCGCGGGGTAGCCCGTCCCGCGGTTCGGCCGGTCCGGCTCTGCTAGCCTCGGCGGGACGCCGCCGTTATGATCGGCCCCGCATGCCTCGCCGCCGCCAAGGCAGCAGCATCGTGCCGATCGAGGAGGCGCTCGAAGAGTTCCGCGCCGGGCGCATGATCATCCTCATGGACGACGAGGATCGCGAGAACGAGGGCGATCTGTGCGTCCCCGCCGAGCGCGTGACGGCCGAGCACGTGAACTTCATGGCGACCTACGGTCGCGGGCTCATCTGCCTGGCGCTCACCGAGAACCGCTGCGATCAGCTCGGGCTCCCGATGATGGTGCGCGAGAACCGGGCCCCGCTCGGGACGGCCTTCACGGTGTCGATCAACGCGCGCCACGGCGTTCGCACCGGCATCTCGGCGATCGACCGCGCGACGACGATCCGCACCGCCATCCGCGCCGACGCGGGGCCGAACGACATCGTCTCGCCCGGCCACGTCTTTCCGCTGCGCGCCCGCAACGGCGGCGTCCTCGTGCGCGCCGGGCAGACCGAGGGCGTCGTCGACATGGCGCGGCTCGCAGGTCTCGTGCCCGCCGGCGTCATCTGCGAGATCATGAACGAGGACGGAACCATGGCGCGCCTCCCGGACCTCGAACGCTTCGCGCGCGAGCACGGCATCAAGATCGCGACCATCGCCGACCTGATCGGCTATCGCAGCCGTCACGAGACGCTCGTGCACTGCGTGGCCGAGGCGCCGCTCAACACGCGCTACGGCGGCGAGTTCCGCGCCCTCGTGTACCGCACGGACATCGACGAGCACGAGCACCTGGTGCTCGTGAAGGGCGACGTGAAGACCGACGAGCCGGTCCTGGTCCGCCCGCACATCGAATACCTCCCGGGCGACATCTTCGGCTATCGCGAGCGCGACACGCGAAACCTCCTCCATCGCTCCATGGAGCGCATCGCGTCCGAGGGACGCGGCGTGATCCTGTACCTCCGCCGCACGGGTCGCGGCCTCGACCTCTTCTCGCTGCCCGAGGGCAACCCGACGCCGCCCAGCACGGGCTTCCTCTCACCGCGCTCGTCGATCTTCCGGGGCTTCGGCATCGGCGCGCAGATCCTGCACGACATCGGCGTGCGGAAGATCCGCTGGCTCACGAACAACCCGCTCCGTCTGGTCAGCCTGCCGGCCTACGGGCTCGAGATCGTCGAGTGGGTGCCGCTCACGGTGGCGGCTGCGACCACATCTGACGGGACGGCCGCCGATTCCCACGCGGAGCCGCGCGGCTCGAAGGTGCTTCCGCTGCGCTGAGGCCGATCGTGATGCGTCTTCGGTGGGTCGTGCTGGCTGCGACGCTCGTCGCCTCCGGCGCACGTGCGGCGGATCCGGTGACGGCGGTCATGCGGATCGACGGCGCGCGCGCCGTGGTCGAGATGACGGTCGCGGCGGGCTGGCACGTGAACGCCCACGATCCCAAGGATCGCTTCCTCATCCCGACGACCCTCGACCTGACGCCGCCTGCCGGCCTGCACGTGGGGCCGATCGTCTGGCCACGGTCGGTGTCGAGGGTGCTCGAGTTCTCGGACGGCAAGGCGCTCGAGCTCTACGAGGGCAAGGTGCGCTTCGAGGCGCCGCTCGAAGGCGCGGCAACCGAGCCCACCCCCGTGCGCGCAAAGCTGCGCTTCCAGGCCTGCGACGACACCACCTGCCTGCCGCCCCGTACGCTCGAGCTGGTTGCCGAGACGCGCGCGGCCGCTGCGCCGGGCGCAACGCGGTCGGCGCCGGCGGCCGGCAACGAGGTCGAGCAGTGGATCGCCCGCTTCGGCTGGGCCGGGACGCTCGCGTGGGTAGTCCTCCTCGGCATGGCGCTCAACCTCACGCCCTGCGTGTACCCGCTCATCTCGGTGACGGTCGCCTTCTTCGGCGGCACGACCGGGCACGAGCGCGGCGCCCCGGCGCGCGCCGTCGCCTACGTGCTCGGCATCTGCCTCACGTTTTCGGCCCTGGGTGCCACGGCGGCGCTCACGGGATCGCTCTTCGGCGCGGCGCTGCAGAAGCCCGCCGTGCTGGGCGCGATCGCGACCCTCATGGTGGTCCTCGCGGCGAGCAACTTCGGCCTCTACCAGCTCCGCATGCCGTCGGGCATCATGCAGTGGGCGAGCCGGACGGGCGAGGGCGCGCTCGGCGCGCTCTTCATGGGGCTGACGATGGGCGTCGTCGCCGCACCCTGCATCGGACCCATCGTCGCGGCGCTCCTGCTCTACGTCGGTGCGCGCCAATCCGTGCCGGAAGGCCTCGCACTCTTCTCCGCGCTCGGGGTCGGGCTGGGGCTGCCGTACCTCGGCCTCGCGCTCGTGGCCGAGCGCGTGCGGCGGCTGCCGCGCTCCGGCGCGTGGCTCGTGTGGATGGAGCACCTGTTCGGGTTCCTGCTGCTCGGGCTCGCGCTCCACTTCGCGACGCCGCTCTTGCGACCGCAGGACGTCACGCTCGGACGGGCCGCGCTCATGATCGGGGGCGGGCTCGTCCTCGGGTTCATGGGGGTCGTACGACATCCCGCGCTCCGATGGCTCCGCCGCGCCGCGGGTGTCGCCGTTGCGATCGCGGGCGCGGCGACGCTCCTGGTCGGCGAGCCGCCGGTCGCGATCGCCTGGAGCCAGTTCTCGGACCGCGCGCTCGCCGAGGCCCGCGACGCGGGCCGGCCCGTGCTGATCGATTTCCAGGCCGTGTGGTGCATCCCGTGTCGCGAGATGGAGCGTACGACGTTCCGCGATCCGGAGGTCGTCGAGGCGGCGCGAGAGTTCGCGACGCTCAAGGCCGACGTGAGCGAGGAGGACGACGGGACGGCGGCGCTCATGTCGCGCTTCGGCGTCCCCGGCGTCCCGACCTACGTGCTGCTCGACGCCCACGGCGAGGAGCGCCGGCGCTTCGTCGGCTATGTCGAGGCGCCGGACTTCCATCGCGCCCTGCGCGAGGTGGCGATGTCCGGAGCGCAGCGTGGCTGATCGGCTGGCGCGCATTCTCACCGACGACGGCGCCGTGCGCGGCGTCGCCGCCGTCACCACCGACCTCTGCGACGAGGCGCGCGTGCGTCACGGCACCTTCCCGACGGCGACGGCGGCGCTCGGGCGTGCGCTCACGGCGTCGCTCCTGCTGGCGACGACCGTGAAGCGCGACGAGCGGCTCTCGATGGAGTTCACGGGCGACGGCCCGCTGCGCGGCATGCTCGCCGAGGCGACGCCGGAGGGGACGACGCGCGGGTTCGCCTATCGACCGAAGACCGACGTGCCGCTGCGCGGCGGCAAGCTCGACGTCGGCGGGGCGCTCGGCAGCGGCGTCCTGTGCGTCATGCGCGTCCCGCTCGCCGGTGGATCGATCTACCGCAGCGTCGTGCCGCTCGTGTCGGGCGAGATCGGCATCGACGTCGCGAGCTACCTCACGACCTCGGAGCAGACGCCCTCCGCGGTCGGCGTCGGCGTCCTGGTCGGAAGCGACGGCGAGGTGCGGGCCGCGGGCGGCTATCTCCTGCAGGGAATGCCGGGCGCCGATCCCGACGTGCTCGCGCGCGTCGCCGCGCGCGTCGAGCGTGCGCCGGCGCCGAGCGATCTCGTTCGCACCTTGCTGGTGCCGGCGGCGATCTTGGCCGAGCTCCTCGCCGGCATGCCCGGCCGCGTCCTCGACGAGCGCGACGTCCGCTTCCAGTGCCGCTGCAGCCGCCGCCGCGTGCAGGCCGCGATCCTCGCCATGGGTCGCGGCGAGATCGAAGCGCTCATCGCCGAAGGCCGCCCTGCCGAAGCGGTCTGCGAATTCTGCAGCACCACCTACGTCGTCACCGAAGGCGAGCTGGGTGCACTGCTGTCGACTTGAGAGCACGGTCGAGTCCGGTACACCCCACGTTCGTCGTGCGTAGCACGCCTGCCGCGCCAGCTTCGCTGGCCGCGGCATACCGGTCGCGCGTGCCACGAACGCCCCACTCTCGCCTTCGACCCCGCCCCAAGACGTAGTCTTGGGGCGGATTAGTCGAGCTCGACCACGGTCACGCCGCCGCCGCCGCGCGCCGGCTCCTCGTCGCGGAACTTGACGCAGTACGGGCTGGCGGCGAGGAACTCCTGCACGGCGCGCCGGAGCGCCCCGGTCCCGACGCCGTGCACGATGCGGACCTCGGACAAGCCGAGGCGCACCGAGCGGTCGAGGAATCCCGCCAGCGCGTCGATCGCCTCGCGGGCGCGCTGGCCGATCAGGTTGATCTCGCCGCGCTCGTGATCGGCCTCGGGCGGTGGCGAGACCTGCACGGCGATGCGGCCGGGGCGTGGGGCCTCTTTGGCCGGGCGGAGCTGGTTGGTCGCCACCTCGAAGCGGAGACCGCCACGCTGGATGCGCGCGCGCTCGCCGTGGATCTCGACCAGCTCGCCGCGGATGCTGCCGCCGAGCACCTCGACGAAGTCGCCGATGCGCAGCGGCTGCTCGGGCGGCGGTGCCTCCGGCGAGGCGGGCGCATGCGTCGCGATCTCGCCGGTCGCGTCGCGCACGAAGGCTCGCAGCGTCGAGGGCTCCGGTCGCGCCCGCAGCTCCTCGATGACGGCACGGCCCTTGCGCTCGATCTCGCGCACGAAACGGCGAGACGCCTCGAGGTCTTCGTTCCAGCGGTCCCGCTGGCGCGCGCGCAGGTCGTTCGCGAGCTGCTCCGACTCCGCACGCGCGGCGGCCAGCCGCGCGCGCTCCGCCGCCATCTCGTCCTTGGCGCGCTCGAGCTCGCGCCGCGTAGTCACGAGGCGGGCGAGGGCGCGGGCGAGGTCCTGGCTCTCGCCGACGAGGAGTCGCTCGGCCACCTCGATCGCCCGCGGTGGAACGCCGTGCCGGCGGGCGATCGGCAGGGCGAAGCTCTGGCCCACGGAGTGGTAGACGAGCTGGTAGCGCGGCGCGCCGGTCTCCGCGTCGACGTCGCACGCCGCGACCTCGATCGCCCGCTCCGACAGCGCGTACGTCTTCACCTGCGCGAAGTGTGTCGTGAAGACGACGTACGGCCCGCGCTCGAGGAGGTCGGTGAGCACGCCCACGGCGAGCGCGGCGCCCTCGACCGGGTCGGTCCCGGCGCCCGGTTCGTCGAGGAGGACGAGCGACCCCGGTCCCGTGCCGGCCGCGATGGCGGCCAGGTTCGTCGCGTGGGCGGTGAAGGTCGAGAGGTCGCGCTCGATCGACTGCGCGTCCCCGATGTCGGCGAGCACCGCGCCGAAGCAGGGCAGGCGGGACCCCTCGGCGGCGTGCACGAAGAGCCCGGTCTGGGCGAGGAGCGCGGAGAGGCCGAGGGTCTTCAGGGCCACGGTCTTGCCGCCCGCATTCGGCCCGGTGATGGCGAGGCCGCGCTGCGTCGCGCCCAGGACCAGGTCGACGGGTACGACGGGACGCCCGGCCAGCTCGAGCAGGGGATGACGCGCGGCCCGCAGCACGACGTCGCCGGCGCCGAGCGTCGGGCGCGTCGCACGGTGGGCGGCGGCGAAGGCGGCGATCGCGCCGTGTGCGTCGACGGTGGCGAGCGCGGCTTCGAGCGCGCCCAGCGCGTCGACGTTCACGCGCACGAGATCGGTCAGCTCGGCGCGCACGCGCCGCTCCTCGGCTTCCTCCTCCTTGGAGGCGAGCAGGAGACGGTTGTTCAGCTCGACCGCGAACAGGGGCTCGACGAAGACGGTCTCGTCCGAGCCCGACCGATCCTGCACCACCCCGCCGAACGACCACGCGGCTGCGGCGCGGATCGGAACCACGTAGCGGCCGTTGCGGACGGTCACGTACTGGTCGGCGACGACGTCGCCGTGCGATGGATCGCGGACCACGCCGAGGAGCCGGTTCTCGAGCTGGGCGCGGAGCTCGCGGCAGTTGGCGCGCATCGCGGCGAGCGACGGGCTCGCATCCTCGCGGATCTGCCCCGCCTCGTCGATCGTCCGCGCGAGCGTCGTGCGCAGATCGCGAAGGTCCACGAGCGTGTCGGCGATCGTGGCCAGGGTGGGATGGCGCGCCGGATCGCGGCGCAGGGCCGCAGCGACGCGCCGCGAGACGCCGATGACGTCGCGGATCTCGACCAGCCGGCGCGACTCGAGCGCGGCGCCGTGCGGCGTCGCGGCGGCGAGGGCCGCCCCGAGCAGCGGGACGTCCGCGGTCGGGATGCGTCCATCCTCGGCCGCGAGGGCGATCAGCTCCGCCGTCACACGCAGGCGACGCTCGGCCTCGAGCGGGTCGGCCGTGGGCCGCAGACCACGCACCACGTCGCGGCCGGCGGCGGAGCGTGCGTGCGCCGCGACGGCGTCGAGCACACGGGGCAGCTCGAGGGTTTCGAGGTCGCGCGGCCGCAAGCGCCGCGAGTCTAGCTCCGGTCGTTCGGGTTGTGAACGGGCCGGCCGGCGTCGTGCGCCGGCGGCTGTGCGGGGACCGGCGGCGTCAGCTCGTCGGTGATCGGACCGCCCTCGTTCGCCGGCGGCGCCGGGAAGCGACGGACGGCCAGGATGGACAGGCGCCGGTTCTCGTCGGCGAGGGGATTCGAGGGATCGAGCGGCTCGACATCGGCGTACGAGATCACACGCTCGACCTGGCCCGCCCAGAGGCCCGACGCCTCGAGCACCCGCCGCGCGTTCTCGGCGCGCTGGAAGGCGAGCTGCCAGTTCGACGTCGCCGAGCCGGTGGGGAACGGCCGGCTATCGGTGTGGCCCCCGATCTGGAGCGGGTTCGGCAGCTTGCCCAGCACCGGCGCGATGCTGCGCAGCAGCTCCAGCACGCGCGGCTTCAGCTCGGCCGACGAGAGATCGAACAGGAGCATGCGCCCCTGGTCGACGACCTCGATCTGGAGGCCCTGCGGCGTCACCTCGACCTTCACCTGCTCGGCGATGCCTGCGAGCTCGGCGTGCTCCGCCGCCGCCTGCTTGACCGCCTTCTCGATCTCCTTCGCGCGACCCTTCATGACGCGCTCTTCGCCCTCGCCCTGCACGACGAGGATGTCGTCGGTCACGACCTTCGGATCGCGCGTCCGGGCCGCGTTCATCTCCTCGTTGATCGCCGCACCGCCCGGCAGCACGCCCGGGCTGCGGAAGTACTTCGCGATCTCCGAGCGGAGCTTCAGGTCGGCCTGCGTGAGGAGCCACATCACCATGAAGAAGGCCATCATGGCCGTCACGAAGTCGGCGTACGCGAGCTTCCAGACGCCGATGCGGTTGTTGTGCCCGAAGGTCCGGCGCTTGCGGATGATGATGCGCGGGCGCGGCGGCTCGTGGGATCCGGTCACGTGGTCGCCGCCTTCACGACCTTGCATGCGCGCTCGGTCTCGGTGCTGGACGGACGGTCCGCGGCGAAGATGGCCTTGCGGGCGAACTCGATCGCCACGATCGGCGCCGCGCCGCGCAGCGACGCGACGAGGCCCTCCTTGATGCAGCGCAGGTAGCGGCTGCCGATCGCCTCCTGCAGCTCCGCGTTGGTCGCGAGCGGCTGCACGAGGCCGTACGAGAGGAGGATGCCGAGGAACGTGCCGACCAGCGCCGCGGCGACGTTGTGCCCGATCTCCTCGGGCGTCGCGTCGAGCTTGCCCATGGTGGTGACGATGCCGAGCACGGCGGCGACGATGCCGAGGCCGGGCAGCGCGTCGCCCGCGGTCTTGAGGAGCCCGATCGGGATCGCGTGCTCTTCGTGGTGCGTCTCCAGCTCCTGCTCGAGCATCACCTCCAGCTCCTCCGCCGACGCCGTGCCGTTCACGACCTGCTTGAAGGCATCGACCAGGAACTCCACGGCGCGCTCGTTGCGCAGGAACGAAGTGTACTTCCGGAAGATGGGGCTCTTGCGCACGTCGGCGATGTGCTCGTCCAGGGCGACGGCGCCGTTGCGGCGCATGAAGGTGAAGAGCTCGTAGAGCAGCTTCAGGAGGTCCAGGTACTCCTGGCGTCCGGGAACGCCGCTGCCGAACGCCTTCAGCACGGTGCGCAGGAGCTGCCCGCGCACGTTGCCGACGGCCGAGATGATGAGCGTGCCCAGGCAGGCGCCGCCGATCACGACCAGCTCGTTCGGCTGCATCAGCACCTGCATGCGCCCGCCCGCCATGGCGAATCCGCCCAGCACGGCAACGGCGACGACGAACAGGCCGATCAGTGAGAACATGACCCCGACGGTCTATCGGCGCTCCGCCGGCAAACCTTGAAGTCGGTCAGCGAATTGACACCGGCGCGCGTGGCAGCCTAGACCCGTGCACCTTGGCCGCCGCGTTCTCCACCAAATACATCGACCAGGGCGGCACGGCCCTTCACTACCTGCACACCGGTCCGACGACGCTCCCGGACGTCCCGCCCGCGCTCGATCGCGGGACGCTGTTCGTGCTCCTCGCGCCGGCGGGCGGGTCGGCCGGCATGTGGCGCCGGCAGATGGAGCTCCTGGTGGAGGCCGGCCACAGCGCCGTCGCCCTCGATCTCCCCGGTCACGGCCGCTCGGCGGGGCTCGACGCTCCCCCGACGGTCGACGCGTGCGCGGACGTCGTCGCCGCCGTCGCCGAGGCGCTCGGGCTGCGGCCGTTCGTCCTCGTGGGACATAGCTACGGCGGCACGATCGCGCTGGCGTTCGCGACACGACACGGCGCCCGGCTGCGCGGCCTCGTCCTGCTCTCGTGCTCGGCCAGGCCCGAGATCGGGGCCGCGATCGAGCAGCTCCGCAGCGTCGTCCAGGGGCGGATGCCGCAGCAGTTCTCCCCCGAGCTCTTCTCGCCGCAGTCGACGCCCGACGTCATGCGCGAGTTCTTCACCGAGCTCGTGAAGACCGACCCGCGCGTGCGCCTGACCGACTTCGAGGCCGCGGCGGGCTTCGACGGCCGGCCGCTGCTCGGGACGGTGTGCGTGCCGACCCTCGTCGTCGCCGGCGCCGACGACCGCGTCACCGCGCCCGCCCTGACGGAAGCGCTGTGCCGCGGCATCGCGGGCGCGCGCTTCGAGACCGTCGCGCGGGCCGGACACCTCGCGCCACAGGAGCAGCCCGAGGTCGTGGGCCGGCTGCTCGCCGACTTCGCGGCGGGGACCGCCCGGCCATGAGCGTGTGGGGCAAGGTGGCGGTGGCGGGCGTCTACGAGCATCCGACACGCTATGCGCCCGACAAGACCGCGTTCCAGATCCACGTCGAGAGCGCGCGCGGCGCGCTCGAAGACGCCGGGCTCACGATCAAGGACGTCGACGGCTTCTTCACCAGCGGGGTCGGGCCGATCGGCATCATGTCGCTCGCCCAGCACCTGAACCTGCGCCCCGGCTACCTCGACACGCAGGACATCGGCGGCTCGTCGTTCGTCTCGCATTGCCTGCATGCGACGGCCGCGATCGAGGCGGGACTCTGCTCGGTGGCGCTCGTCACCTACGGCTCGACGGCCGCCTCGGAGCGCTTCGCGATCGGCACCGGCGGCGGCTTCATGATGAGCCCGGCCGACAACTTCGAGGCGCCGTTCGGCCCGACCATCGTCGGATCGTACGCCCTCGTGGCGCAGCGTCACATGCACGAGTTCGGGACGACGAGCGCCCAGCTCGCCGAGATCGCGGTCACCATGCGCCGGCACGCGATCCTGAACCCGCATGCGAAGTATCGCGATCCGATCACGGTCGAGGACGTGCTCGCCTCGCGGATCATCTCGTCGCCGCTCCACCTCCTCGACTGCTGCATGATCTCCGACGGCGGCGGCGCGCTCGTGCTCGTGTCGGCCGAGCGGGCGCGCGACCTGCCGAAACGCGCGGCGCTCATCCTGGGCGCGAGCGAGGCGGTGCGACACCACGGCATCGGCGATCGCGATCTGCTGGACGTGGCCGCGCGGCAGTCGGGGCCGGTGGCGCTCGAGCGCGCCGGCGTGAAGCACACCGACGTCGACCTCTGCATGATCTACGATTCCTACACGATCACCGTGCTGGCGACGCTGGAAGGGCTCGGCTTCTGCAAGCCCGGCGAGGGCGGCGCGTTCTGCTCGGATGGCCGGCTGGGGCTCGGCGGCTCGCTGCCGACCAACACCGACGGCGGCGGGCTGTCGTCGAACCACCCGGGCATGCGCGGCATCTTCCTCGTGATCGAAGCGGTGAAGCAGCTCCGCGGCGAGCGCGGCGCGGCGCAGGTGAAGGACTGCGAGATCGCGCTCGTGCACGGCACCGGCGGCATGCTGGGCCAGCGCCACAGCGGCGTCACCATGATCCTGGGGCGCGCATGAGCAGCTACAAGAAACCGCTGCCGCGCATCGACGAGGAGAGCCGGGGCTACTGGGAGGCCCTGGCCCGCCACGAGCTCTACTTCCAGCGTTGCCGCGACTGCGGAACCAGGCGCTTTCCGCCGCGCGCCGTCTGCCCCACGTGCCTCTCGTCGCGGACCGAGTGGGTGCGTGCGAGCGGGCGCGGCACGGTCTACAGCTTCACGGTCACGCACCAGAATCAGGCGCCGGGCTTCCGCGAGACGCTGCCCTACGTGCTGGCGGTCGTCGAGCTCGAGGAAGGCCCGCGCATGATGACCAACGTCGTCGGGTGCGCGCCGGATGCGGTGCGCGTCGGGCTACCGGTCGTGGTCCAATACGAGGACGTCACGCCCGAGCTGACGCTGCCGCTCTTCCGCCCGGCCTGACGTATCGCCCGCATCCCACCCGGCACCCGCGCCACCCTGGCGATGGCACTTCGAGCCGGATGCGAGTCACGCGGCTCGAGGCGGCGGTCTCCGCGCGCGCGAGCGCCGTTGCGTGCGTTGCACGCCTGCCGCGCCAGCTTCGCTGGCCGCCGCATGCCGGTCGCGGGTCTAGTCGTCGTCGTCGAGCGGGTTCTCGAAGATCGAGTGCGTCGCGTGGTGGGCCGTGCGCTTCGGGTTTTCCTCGTCCGCGGCGGGGGCGGTCTTCTGCGGAAGGGGCGTCGGCTCCTCCTCCTCCAGCTCCACGTGGGCGTTCGGATGGTCGCGCAGGAACCCGCCCAGGCTCGGATGACGGCGCAGGTACTCGGCGTCGCCGGCGAGGGCGGGCTGGCGCCGCAGGTCGGCCCCGATGCGCGGGTGCTCCTCGGCGAACTCGTCGAAGCCGGTGACGGAGTGGAGGTCGGTGGCGCTCGCGGTGCATGCGAGGAGGCCGAGCGCGAACGTGACACCTGCCAGGAGACGGCGCATCGCCGTCGCAGCAGCCATCGTGCCACGGCGGGCGCCTTCGACGCCTTCGAACCACCGGGGCACGATGCCTCGCGTGTGGCATCTCGTCCCGGGACGGTTGCCGCTCCTGATCCTTCGGGTTAGCGTTCACGGCCGGCGATGATCCTCGATCTGCACATGCACTCGGAGGCCTCCGACGACAGCCGGGCGCCGGTCGAGGCGTACTTGAAGATCCTGCAGCGCAAGCGCGAGGAGCGGCCGCTCGACGGCATCGTGCTGACCGAGCACCGCCAGTTCGACCCGACCCGCGATTTCCGCGACCTCGAGGACAAGTACGGCCTGCTCATCCTCAACGCGGCCGAGATCGAGACCGACTACGGCCACGTACTCGTCTACGGCGTCAACGACGACATCCTGGCGCGGTTCGACTTCGCGAACGTGCGTCTCCCGGCGCAGGACGTGATCACCGAGGTCTACCGGATGGGTGGCGTGGCGCTGCCATGCCATCCCGGTCGCCCGAACGTGGGCATGTGCGCCCACTACGAGACGAAGCCCGTGCTCGAGGGTGTGATCGCGGTCGAGGCGCTGAACGGGGGCTCGAAGAAGGGCGAGGACGCGCGCGTCCGCGAGCTGATGGAGCGGTACGGCTACGCGGGCTTCGGCGGCAGCGACTCGCACCTGGTGAGCTTCGTCGGCATCTGCGCGACGGAGCTCGACGCCGACATACGCACCATGGACGACCTCGTGCGCGAGCTGCGGGCCGGCCGCTGCCGGCCGGTCGACTTCCGGCCGCGCGCCGCGGCGTCGTGACCGTCGTCCGCGAGTGGCGTCGCGACGGGTTCGTGGTGAGCACGGACCCCGTTCGCCTGGACCTCCTCCTGGTGCAGCGCTGGCTGGCCGAGGAGTCGTACTGGGCCAAGGGCATTCCGCTCGACGTCATCGAGCGCGCCGCCAGGGGATCGCTCAACTTCGGGCTCTACGGATCCGACGAACAGGTCGCCTATGCGCGCGTGGTCACCGACTACGCGACGTTCGCGTGGCTCGCCGACGTGTTCGTGGCGGCGGCGCACCGCGGGCGCGGCCTCGGCAAGTGGCTCGTCGAGTGCGTGATGGCGTGCCCCGAGCTGCAAGATCTGCGGAGCTACCTCCTCGCCACCGCGGACGCCCACGAGCTCTATCGTCGCTTCGGGTTCGAGGAGCCCGAGCCGCGGCGGCTCATGCGCAAGACCGATCCCGACATCTACCTGCGCGGCCGGTAGCCCCTCCGGTCACGGGACGACGAGCTGCCTTGATCTACGGGAGGGGAAAGGCAGCTCGCCGCCCCGCGGTACCCGTGCCTCACACACGAGCACCTCGCCGTCTCACCACGTCCGTTCGGAGAGAAGGCGTGAGAGCGCGCTCGTCAGGGTTTCCATCTCGAAGGGCTTGTCGATCATGACCGCGGCGCCGAGGGCCCGACCTTCGGCATGCGTCTCCTCGTCGCCGAAGGCCGTGATCAGGACGACGGGCGTGCGCCACGCCGCGGCGTTGAGCACGGCCATGACGTCCATTCCGGAGAGCCACGGCATGCGGACGTCGGAGACGACGGCCGCATACCGATCGGATGCATCGTACTTGGCGGCTTCTTCGATGTAGTCGAGGAGCTCCATGCCGTCACGCGCTTCGGTGACGTCGTAGCCCTGGGCGCGGAGCGTGCCGGCGATGAGCCGGCGCATCTCCGTGCTGTCCTCGGCCACCAGGATGCGAGGCCTCCGCGCCGTCGTCGGCAAGCTCAGGGCGGCTGCGTTGGTGCTCGATTCGTTCATGAGACCTCCTGGTCGCATCGAGCAGAAAACGTGCCGGAGAAAGCCTCCGATTCGCGTCGGAGCCGCGGCGGTGTCCTACCCCAGCTGCGGAGAAACGCTGCGGAAGGACGCCCTGCGCGGCACGCCCGCGTAGCCGGTGAGCTTGCGGTGGAGCGTCTTGCGATCGATGCCGAGCACCTGGGCCGCGACCGTCTTGTTGCCGCGCATCGCCTCCAGCACACGCAGGATGTGGCGCCGCTCGACCTCGTCGAGCGGTGCGAACGTGGTGGGCTGCGCCGTCTCGCCCGGAGCGGCGGAGCCGTTCGTGCGGGGCCCCGTCACGCGCTCGGGCAGGTCGTCGGCGTTGAGGACGTCGGTGCGCGCCAGGGCGACGGCGCGCTCGATGGCGTTCTGCAGCTCGCGCACGTTGCCCGGCCATTCGTAGGCGAGCAGGCGCTCGGCCGCGGCGGGCGAGAGACCGCGCACGGACGAGTTGGCCTCCTTGGCCGAGCGGCTGAGGAAGTGCTGCGCCAGGGCGAGGACGTCGTTGCCGCGGTCGCGCAGCGGCGGCACGGGCACGTGGATCACCGCCAGGCGGAAGAACAGGTCCTCGCGGAAGCGTCCTTCGCGGACGGCCGCCTCGAGATCGCGGTTGGTCGCGGTGATGACGCGCACGTCGCACGGTACCTCGGCGTCGGAGCCGACCGGGCGCACCGAGCGCTCCTGGAGCGCGCGCAGCAGCTTCGGCTGGAGGGAGAGCGGCAGGTCGCCGATCTCGTCGAGGAACAGCGTGCCGCCGTGGGCCTGCAGGAAGAGGCCGGTGCGCGCCCCGCGGGCGTCCGTGAACGCGCCGCGCACGTGCCCGAAGAGCTCGCTTTCGATGAGAGCCTCGGGAATGGCCGCGCAATTGACGGCAACGAACGGGCCCGCGCTGCGGCGGCTGCGCCGGTGGACGGCGCGCGCCACGAGCTCCTTGCCGGTGCCGCTCTCGCCGGTGATGAGCACCGACGCGGTGGTGGGCGCCGCCCGCTCGACGAGGTCGTAGACTGCCTGCATGGCCGCGCTCGACCCGAGCAGATCGCCGAAGCCGCGTGCGTCCTCGACCACGCGGCGCAAGGTCTGGACCTCGGCCCGCAGCGAGCGGTGCTGGATGGCGCGCTCGAGTGCCACCGTGAGGGCGTCGATGTCGACCGGTTTGGTGAGGAAGTCGTAGGCCCCTGCGCGGATGGCGCCGATCGCGGCCTCGAGGCTGCCGAAGGCCGTCATGAGGACGACCGGGACGTCGGGACGGCTCGCGGCGACGCGCTCGCAGAGCTCGAGCCCGCCGACGCCTCGCATCTCGAGGTCGGCCAGGACTACGTCGGGCTCGACGGTGTCGAGCATCTTCAGGGCTTCGTCGGGGATGGTACTCGAAGCGACCGTGAAGCCGGCTCGGCGCAGGCCGACCTCGAGGAACTCGCACAAGGATTTGTCGTCGTCGACGACGAGAATCGTACCTTTCATACGGCCTCCGCTTGATTGGGCGTCATGTCCTCCGCCTCGAGGACGACCTCGAAGCGGCTCCCATGCCCCGGTGTGCTGATGACGTTGATCCATCCCCCGTGCTCGGCGACGATGCCGTGCGCGACGGCGAGCCCGAGCCCGGTGCCTTCGCCGACGCTCTTCGTGGTGAAGAACGGTTCGAACAAACGAGGAACGTGCTCGGCGGGGATGCCGACGCCTTCGTCCTCGACCACGACCTGCCAGTAACCAGTTGCGTCGCCGTTCCTTGCAGGCGGCGTGCCATGCGAGGGCCCGGGCCCCACCTCGACGTGGAGGCGACCCCCCTCGGGCATGGCCTGGATGCCGTTCACCAGGATGTTCGTTAAGGCCTGCTGAAGCTGGTTGGGATCGGTCCGGATGCGCATCGGGTTGGGTTTGCGCTCGACGTCGATCGTGACCCCCCGACCCCTGGCCAGCACGGCGAGCATGTCGGTGGTCCGGGCGACGATGTCGCGCAGGTCGACGACCGCGGCGCGGGTACCCCGCCGTCGCGCGAAGTCCAGGAGCTGGCGGATGATTGCGGTCATGCGCTCGGACTGCTCGGCGATGACGCGGGCACTGCCGGTCACCTCGTCGGGCGAGAGGGCTCCGGACGCGATCAGCTTGGCGCGGCCGCCCACGACGTTGAGGGGCGTCCCCAGCTCGTGTGCGACGCCGGACGCGAGCTGTCCGACGGTCTTCAGGCGGTCGGCGTGCCGGAGCTGCTCCAGCGCCGCGATGCGTGCCTCGGTCTCCACCCGGACCTGCTGCTGCGCCTCGGCGAGCCGATCGCAGGTGACGTTCAGCTCGGCCGCCAGGCTGCCGATCTCGTCGCGCTGCCGCAGGCCGAGGCGCTGCGAGAGGTCGCCGGTACCGATCCGGCGCGCCTGCTCAGCGAGCGCACGCATCGGCCGCCCGACGAAGACGACGCCGAGCCACATGGCCGCCGCGCCGCAGACGAGGATCAGCACGATCAGCGTGCCGAGGATCTGCAGCTCGGTGCGGCGCAGGAAGCTTCGCTGCGGCTCGAGGGGCTCCGAGAGCTCGATGGCCGCCACCCGGGTGCCCCCGACGACGATCGGCATGTACGTCGACTGGTGCTCGTTGCCGACCTCGTCGGTGCGCACGACGTGCGCCTCGTCGCCCTGCAGCAGGTGCTCCCGCGCCCCGGGGGTGAGGGCCGCCATGTCGCCCGGGCGGTCGAGCGAGATCCAGCGGAGGTTCACCCGGCTCTCGCTCTGGCGGATCCGCTCGAGCAGGGCCCGCGCATGGTCGACGCCGGCCTCGGTCGCGGCGGCCTCCAGGGCCACCCGGAGCGCCTGGCCCATCGCACGCTCGTCGTGCGCCATGTCGGACTCGAAGAGCGTGACCTCCCGGCGAAGCTGGAGGGCCGCGTCGATCCCCATGACCACGAAGATCGTGACCACGAGCGCCAGGATGAGCTTGCGAGTGAGCTTCAAGTTGCCACGTCCACCACGATGACCTAGCTTCGCCACTCATGCTCGACGTCGACCCCGCCATCCTGGGACAGGAATTCGACCGTGCGGAGCACGAGGCTGTGACGGCCGAGGAGCTCGTTTCATTCGCTCGTGCGCTCGGAGAGACCGACCCGCGCTACACCCAGGCGGGGCCGGAGCTGGTCGCGCATCCGACCTATTGCGTGCGCTTCAAAGGGCAGAAGTTCTTCCCCGATACCCTCCCGGAAAAGCTCAGGTTTCGCATGAGCTTCGATGCCGGGAAGGACATCCGGCTCGGGACCCCGATCCGGCCCGGCGACCGGATCACCGTCAGCTCCACCCTTCATGAAGTCTACGAGAAGACCGGCCGTACCGGCTCGATGGTCTTCGTGGTCGTCCGCTTCACGATGATGAACCGCCGGAGCGAGACCGTCGCCGTCGTCGACAACCGCTTCATGTACAAGGGACTCGAGGGCTGAGCCGTGCGCTTCGACGAGGTGGCCGAAGGCGACGAGATCACCCCGCACGATCTGCGCCACTCGAAGGACGCCGTGCGCGCCTATGCGCGGGCCTGCGACATCTATTTCCCCCGCTTCACCGACGACGAGGGTGCCCGGCGGGAGGGACTCCCCGAGATGATCACGCCGGGCAACATGAGCATGGGTCTGCTCTCGGCGTACCTCGAGCGATGGGCCGGTATCGGCGCGCTGCGTCGTCTGGGCACGACGTTCCGCGGACTCGTCCTGGCCGATCGGACGATCCGGCTCTGCGGTGTCGTCACCGAGCGGGACGAGTCGGCGCGTACCGTCGAGGTCGACGTGTGGATCGAGAGCGACGAAGGCGAGCGCCTCGTCATCGGCACTGCGACCCTGCAGCTCGCCTGACCTCGAAAAGCGCCTTGTCACCGGCGGCGCGCGTGAGCTATAGGGACGCCGAGCAGGGAAGCGGAGATGGTGCGTGGGGGTGGCAGCGGCGTGACAGGGATGGCGCCCGAGGTCACGAACGGTGTGCGGCGCGAGCCCGTGTGGCGCGCGACGCCCGAGGACGATGCGTTCGGGTTGGACGTCGCGCTGCGGGAGCGCGTGATCCCGCTCTTCCGCTTCTTCTACGAGCGCTACTGGCGCGTCGAAGCGCTCGGCCTGCACAACCTGCCGAAGTCGGGCCCCGCGCTCTACGTCTCGAACCATTCGGGCGCGCTGCCGTTCGACGGCGCGATGATCTGCACGGCGCTGCACCAGCACGACGGCCGCGTGCTCCGCTTCCTCTACGATCGGTTCGTGGCCAACGTCGCTCCGGTCGACGCGTTCTACCGCAAGGTGGGCGGCGTCACCGCATCGCGCGAGAATGCGCTGGAGGTCCTGAAGCACGACGGCGAGCTGCTGATCTTCCCCGAGGGTGTTTCGGGCGTCGCGAAGCCGTTCAGCGATCGCTACCGGCTGCGCTCGTTCAGCCCGGGCTTCGCGCGCATCGCCCTCGCGCTCGGCGTGCCGGTGATTCCGGTCGCGGTCGTGGGCGCCGAGGAAATCTATCCCCTCGTCGGACGCGCGGAGGGCGTGGGGAAGCTCTTCGGGATGCCGTACGTGCCGATCACCCCGTTCTTCCCCATCCTGGGGCTTCTCGGGGCGTTGCCGCTGCCGACGAAATGGTTCATCAAGTTCGGTAAGCCGATGCAGCTCTCGGTCGCGGACGACGAGGCCAAGTGGCTGCGCGCTCGGCTCGAAGCCATGAAGGTGCGACGCAAGCTGCAGGCGATGGTCACGCGGTTGAAGCAGCGCCGGCGCTCGGTGTTCTTCGGATGACGCCGCCCACCGTCACCACACCGCGGACCTATCTGCGCATCGGCGCCGCCGTCTATCCCGTCTACGGCGATCCGCTGCGGGGTTGGAGCCTGCGCGCGGAGGACTTCGGCGGCCTT
Source organism: Candidatus Eisenbacteria bacterium (assembly GCA_035577985.1). Taxonomy (NCBI): domain Bacteria; phylum Candidatus Eiseniibacteriota; species Candidatus Eiseniibacteriota bacterium. Next base: position 7,870 of record DATJZY010000072.1, on the reverse strand, counting down.
CTGGCGGCGTCGCCCTACGCGTACGAGTCGATCGACGAGCTCTTCTTCGCGATCGTCAACCTGTGGACGCAGGCGACGGGCGCGGGACGGCGCGCCGGCGCCGAGCTCGCCCAGTAGTCGCGCTCAGGCGCCCTCGTCGGCGACCGAGCCGAGCGCGAGCGCGGCGGCCCGCGCGCGGCCGAGCGTGACGAGCGCGTCCATTCCGACGAGCCCGCCGTCGGTTCCGTCGCCGGAGAGTCCGCTCGCTGCGCCGCCCACCGCGAAGAGCCCGGGGATCGGCACGCCCGAGGTGTGCCGCACGCGTCCAGCGGCGTCGACCGCGAGGCCGCCGAGCGTGGCGCGCCGCGCGCCCGTCACGCGAATGCCGGAGAAGGGCGCCTCGAGCGCCACGCGGCTGCGCTGGCGGCCGAATGGATCGCCGCCGAGGCCGAGGTTCGCGTTGTACGTTTCGAGTGTCAGCGCGAGGCCCGCTTCCGTGAGCTCGAGCTGCTTCGCGAGCATGGCGACGCTGCTCCCACGGCGCGCCGTGCGCGGCAGCACGACACGCGCGAAGAACGGATCGTTCGCTGCGACGGCGTTCATCACGCGCTCGTCGAACAGGAGATAGGCCACCTTTCCCGGCTGCGCGCGAATTTCGAGCGCGAGCGCCAGCGCGTCCTTGGTTTCGTCGGCGAACCGCTTGCCGAGCTGGTTCACGAGGATGCCGCCGAGGTCGACGACCGCGCGCGGGACCGCGAGATGGCTCGGCTGGGCGAGGAACGGCGTCACCGCGCAGGCCCCCATGTGTGAGGTGGCGGCGCCGACGGGTTCCGCGAGCCGGAGCGCCTCGCCCCTGCCGCCGAACGCGCCCAGGTGGGGAAGGTCCTTCACGTCGGGACAGTGCGTCGCGATCAGCTCGTCGTTGGCGACGAAGCCGCCGCAGGCGAGCACGACGGGCCCCGTCACGATCGAGGCGCCGCGTCGATCCGGGCGCACGGCGATGCCGGTGACCGCGCCCGCCTCGTCGGTCGTGAGGCGCTCGACCTCGGTCGCCGCGCGCACGCGGATGTGGGTCTTGCGCGAGGCGTGGCTCACCAACGTCGCGATGAGGCTGGCACCGCCCTGCTCGCCGACTGCGTGGAGACGGGGCGCGCTGTGGCCGGCCACCGCGGTCCTGGACTGGAGGGTCACCTGGACGCCGCAACGTTTTTCCAGCCACTCGACGAGGGCCGCGCTCTGGGCGACGAGCGCGGCGGTTTCGTCTGCTTCCAGATGATGCCGGGTCACCGCGCGCAGATCGGCTACCAGGCGATCGGGCGCGTCGTCGAGGTCCGCGACGCGCTGGAATCGGGTGCCGGCCGCGGCGATCGTCTCCGACTCGGTCCCGGCTCCGCCCCCGAGCTCCTTGGCGCGCTCGAGCAGCACCACGCGGTGCCCGTGATCGGCCGCGGTGATCGCCGCGACGAGGCCGCCGACGCTCGCCCCGACGACGATCAACCCCACAGATTCGTGTCGTTCTGCCGCCGCCATCGGGCGCGCCTTAGCCGGCCCGTGGCGACGAAGTCAAGGAAGCAGTCGCCGCAGGATGGCGCCCGAGTGAATTTGCAAAAAACACTCCGCCGTTCACAATCGCGCGATGCGCAGGTTCCGGGAGGCGGGACGATGGGGCGCGCGGATCGCCGTCAGCCTCGGAATCGTCACCTACATCCTGGTCGACGTCGATCGGCAGCATCTGTGGGCGTCGCTCACGGGTGTACGCGTCTCCTGGGTCGCCCTCGCGCTGGCGCTGTACCTGGTCGGGCAGGGCATCTCCGCCCTCAAGTGGGCCGTGCTCGGACGATCGGTCGGGTTGCGGGGCAGCTATCTCGAGTATGCCCGCTTCTACTTCATCGGTATGTTCTTCAACTTCCTCGGCGTCTCGACCCTCGGAGGGGACGTGGTCCGTGCGCTCTACCTCGGGCGCGGTCACCGGCCGGGACTGGCGCTCAACTCCGTGCTCTTCGATCGTGTGAGCGGGCTCGCGATCCTCATGGCGCTCGGCTCGGTCACGCTCCTCGCCTATCCGCAGTATCACTTCGCGGGGCCGATCAGCTTCGCCCTCATGGCGGGCGGCATCGTTCTGGTCGTCGGGTGGTGGACCTGCCCGCGGCTGGTGAAGCTGCTGCCGAAGGACAATCGCATCCGCCGCCAGGTGGAGACCGATCTGGCGCCGTTCTGGCGCGATCGGGGCGTGCTCCTGCGCGCCGTCGCGCTCTCGCTCGCCTTCCATCTCTCACAGGTGTGCGTGCAGTGGCTGCTCGGTCGCGCGGTGGGCGTGACGCTGCCCTTCTCCTACTGCTTGGTCTTCCACCCGGTGCTCTCGATCATGATGGCGCTCCCGGTCAGCATCGGCGGCTTCGGCGTGCGCGAGGGCGGCTATCTCTACTTCCTCGGCCTGATCGACGTGCAGGACTCGGTCGCGGTCACGATCGGCCTGCTCTGGTGGGTCGTGACGGCCATCGCCGGCCTCGTCGGCGGGGCCATCTTCTTCGCGACCGGCGCCGAGCTCCCGAACCTCCGGCTCCGCCGCGAAGAGCACAGCGCGACCGCCGCGTAGGCGCACCCCCGCCTCAGCCGCGAAGATCGGCCGCGAGCCGGATCGCGGCGAGCGTGACCTCCGCCGCCGCGACCATGTCGCTCACCTTGAGCCACTCCTTGGTGGTGTGGATCTCGCGCATGCCGGTGCCGAGGTTCACGACCTCGAGGCCCCGCTGGTTCAAGATGTTCGCGTCGCAGCCACCGCCCATGCCGGCCGATTCGATGGTCCGTCCGACCTCCGCGGCGGCCCTGCGCAGGAGCCGCATGATGGGCGCGTCGTCGGAGACGTTCATGGCCGCGTAGCTGGGCTCGACCCGCACCTCGACGGCCGAGCCGGGCGCGCGCCGCGCGGCGTCCTCGAAGCAGCTCCGCATGTGCGCGCACTGGGCGTCCAGCTTGGCGGCGTCGTGGCTGCGGGCCTCGCCCAGGATGCGCACCTCGTCGGGGATGATGTTGACCGCGCGCCCGCCGGTGACGACGCCCAGGTTCGCCGTCGTCTCGGCGTCGATGCGCCCGAGCCGCATGTGCGAGATCGCGTCGGCCGCCACCTGGATCGCGCTCACGCCCTGCTCGGGCGCCATTCCCGCGTGCGCCGCCCGCCCTCGTACGACGACCTCGAGGTGATTCGACCCCGGCGCGCGCGTGAACACGAAGCCGACGGCGTCGCTGTCGAACACGAGCCCGCCGCGCGCCCGCACGCGCGTGATGTCGAGATGGCGCGCGCCGAGCAGACCGAGCTCTTCACAGATCGTGAAGACGATCTCGAGGGGCGGATGCCGGAGCGTCCGTTCGCGACAGACGCGAAGGCACTCGAGGATGATCGCGACCCCCGACTTGTCGTCACCACCGAGCACCGTCGTGCCGTCGGTGCGGATGACGTCGCCCTCGACGATGGGTTTCACGCCGACGCCCGGCTCGACCGTGTCCATGTGCGCGCAGAGCAGGAGCGGCGGCGCGTCGGTGGTGCCGCGCACGTGCGCGATCAGGTTCCCGATCTCGCCGCCGACCTTGGCGCCGGCATCGTCGAACTCGATGTCCGCACCCAGCTCGGAGAGCTCGGTCGCGAGTCGCCTCGCGATGTGGCCCTCGCGCTTCGAGAGGCTGTCGATGCGGACGAGCTCGAGGAGAAGATCGCGGATGCGGTCCGCCTGGATCATGCACGGAGCATGACGTATCGTGCCGGCGTGACGCAACGGGAGGCACGCGCGCCCGTGCTGGTGGCCGGGGCGGGCGCGCTCGGCTCGGTCTTCGGTGGCCTGCTGGCGCGTGCGGGATGGCCCATCGTGCTGCTCGGGCGCGCGGAGCACCTGGACGCCGTACGCGCGAGCGGGCTTCGCATCGAAGGCCTCTTCGGGGAGCACGTCGTGCGCGGCATCGAGATCGCGACCGACGCCGCCGCGCTGCGCCGCTCGTTCGCGACCGTCCTCGTCACCGTGAAGTCGTACGACACGTCGGCGACGGTGCGCGCGATCGCGCCGCACCTCGCCGCCGACGGACACCTCGTGTGCCTGCAGAACGGTCTCGGCAACCTCGAGCAGGCCGCGGAGGTCGTGGGGCCGCGACGCGTGCTCGGCGCGCGCGTCATCTTCGGCGCGGAGTTGCTCGCGCCGGGACGCGTGCGCGTGACCGTCAACGCCGCGCCGGTGCTGGTGGGCAGCCCGGATCCGGCGGACGCCGCCCGCGCCGCCGCGGGCGCCGAGTGGGCGGATGCGTTCGCCGCCGCCGGCATTCCCTCGGAGCCGACGGCGAACCTCGCGGGCGAGCTCTGGGCCAAGGTGTTCTACAACGCCGCCCTGAACCCGCTGGGCGCGCTGCTCGGCGTGCCCTATGGCCATCTCGCGCAGGACGCGGACACGCGCGCGCTCATGAACGCCGCGATCGACGAAGCATTCGCCGTGGCCCGCGCGTCGGGCGTTGCCCTCGGCTGGCCCGATGCCGCGGCATATCGCGACGTCTTCTACGGTGCGCTCGTGCCGCCGACCGCGGCGCACCGCTCGTCGATGCTGCAGGACCTGGAGCGCGGCCGCCCGACCGAGATCGAGGCGATCAACGGCTACGTCGCGCGCCGCGGAGGGGAGGTCGGAATCGCCGTACCCGTCAACACGACACTCACGCACCTGATCCGGGCCCGCGTTCGGCGGTCCCGCCTCGGCGAGGGACCATGGAGCCACTGACGATCGACCGGGCGGCGCTCGACGCGATGTTCTCCCACGCGCGCGAGGTGCATCCCGACGAATGCTGCGGGGCCGTCGTCCACCGCGGCGGGCGCGACGTCGTGCATCGGTTCACCAACATCCAGAACGAGCTGCACGCGAAGGACCCGCAGACCTATCCGCGCACGGCGGCGACGGCGTACACGCCGAAGCAGGACGAGCTGTTCGCGGCCCAGCGCGACGGCGACCGGCCCGGCTCGCAGCTCCTCGTCTTCTACCACTCGCACGCCATCAACGGCGCGTACTTCTCGGACGAGGACAAGAAGAAGGCCGTCGAGCCGTGGGACGAGCCCAACTATCCCGACGTGACGTACGTCGTCGTCTCGGACGCGCGCGAAGTGGGCGAGGCCAAGGCGTTTCGCTGGGACGAGGCCCGCCGGGAGTTCGTCGAGGTGGCGATCGAGGTCCGTGGATGAGCGATCCCGCGGCGACGGCGCGCGCGGCGAGGCTGGGTGCCGTCGTCGGCGGCGTGCGGCTCCCGTTCTGCGTCATGAACGCGTCGGGAGCGGCGACGACGGCGAGCGAGCTGCGCGCCCTCGCGCACTCGCGCACCGGCGCGATCGTGCTCCCGCCGACGACCGTCCGGCCGTTCTTGCACCCGCAGTTCCGCTCGCTGCACAACCCCGGTTTCGACAAGTTCCTGCCCTTCGTCCGCGAGCTCGCGCGCGACGCGACGCGACCGGTGGTCGCGAGCGTGGTGGGCGGCACGCCCGACGAGTTCGGGTTCCTCGCCAGGTCGTTCGCCGACGCGGGCGTGGCCGCCGTCGAAGCGAACCTCGCCGACGAGTGGGTCGACGCGACGCTCGTGCCGTTCGACGAGCCGGGGCTGCTGGCCGAGATCACGAGCCGGGTGGCAGCGGCGAGCCCGTGCTGGGTGAGGATCCCGGATCATCCGCGCATGCCGTACGTGCTGCTCGTCGAGACGCTCCTGGGCGCCGGCGCGCGGGCCGTGGTGGCGCCCAACGCCTTCACCGGATTCGAGAAGCTGCTGGTCGAGGCGCCGCACCCGATCGACGTGGTGGTGGCGGGCGGCATCGCGTCGGCCTACGACGTCACCCGCGCGCTCGGGAAGGGCGCGCGTGCGGTGCAGGTCGAGGCCGAGCTGCGCAGCGAGGGCGCGGCCATCTTCGCGCGGCTCGAACGCGAGCTGCAGCGGACGCCACCCGCGCGTCACTGATCTGCCGCGCCGGCTCCGCCGGCCGCGACACCCGGTCGTGCTGCGGATGCGCTTTCGGCGGCAGGTTCGGTCGCCGGGGGCGAGTGGGTCAGATCGGGTGCCTGCTCTAGGGAGGTGTCACGCGTCAGCACCGCACTTGCGATCACGCGTGATCGTGCGCGCCCCGACACGACCGGGCCGGTACCTGCTCGAAGTCTCGCTCGTCCAGGTGGGCGGCCCCGATCTCACCGGACCCTACAATCCGTTGCGGCTGCCGATCGAGGTGATCGGCGGCTGAGGCCTCATGCGGGCGGGTCTTCGACGAGCACGTGGACGACCGACGCGGCGACGACGAGAGCGAGGACGGCGACCACCGACCGGCGGGTGCGGGTGGGCAGCGACGGCCAGGCGGAGGCGAGCACCACGTTCGCCAGTGCGAGGATCGGCGGGACCATGCCGATCGAAAGCCGAACGCGATAGAAGCCCAGCCAGTAGAGGAAGGACGTCTGGCACGCGAGCGTGAGGACGGCGGCACACGCCTCGATCCGACGCTCCGGTGGAAGACCCGCCGGACGGAGCTGCGTCCACCCGACCGCGACGGCGGATCCCAGGATGGCGAGCGGGATCCACAGCACGGATGCCGAGGTGACCGCGAACTCGCGGGCGAAGGCGCTGGCCGTTGCGAGGAGGCGGCCCGACGCCGCGGCGTCCGCCGGCCAGACGAACTGACGGTACTTCGCGACCTCGCCGCTGTACACGGAACCGCTCGCGATCTGCACGAATGCATACCACGCAAGCGTCGGCGTCGTCGCCGCGACGACGAAGAGAGCCAGAGCCGTCGTGACACCGGATCGCCTCGTCGCGGGGCGCAGCATCGACGCGATCACGACGACCGGAACACACACCAGGAACGCGCCGTATGCCAGCACGAGCAGCCCGATCGTGCCGCCGAGAACGAGGGCTCGCCTCTGGGTCATCACGCCCGGCGCCGCGAGCGTCGAGCGCGCCAGCACGAGACACAGCACGGGCGCAAGCACGATCAGGAGCTGGGTATGGGGCGAGCACAGGAACCAGCGCACCACCTCGTTCACGAGCAGGAGCGCGGCGAGGAGCGCGGTCACCGGGTAGCGAGCTCCCGGCGGCGCGACCGCGGCATCGAACAGCCAGATCGAGGCGACGAGGACGATGGCGTTGAGCACGAGGTAGGGCGACCACCACCCCGGCAAGGGAGCCAGCCGGAGGGCCTCCTCTGGGACGACGACGGTCGCGGCCCGTCCGACGGCGTGCGCCGTCGCGAAGACGAGCGGACGACTCTGATACAGGAAGCCGGGAGTCAGCAGCATGCCCGGATGCTCCGCGACGATCATGAAGACCGTGGAGTCCCCACACAGCGAGAAGCCGAGATGGTCGCCGAGCGCAACGTACCTGGCGTAGCGCGCGCGGAGCTTCTCTGGATCCGGCCGCGGCGCGGCCAGGATCGACGCCGCAGCGAGCGGGACGAGCGCCGCGAGCGTCAGCCGGCGGCGCCATGGGCCAGGCGGATGCGTCCACACGTCAGCGGACGGCGAGCGTTTCGCTCGCGTAGCGGAGCCCGAGGGGTTCGACGATCACCTCGCGGGGACCCGCCTCGATGTGACCGGCCGCCCACGACGTGATGTCCCGCGCCCGCGCGATCTCGACGATGCGTGCGGCGTCGGCTTCGGGGGCGTAGACCGCGAATCCGGCGCCCATGTTGAACGTCGCGTACGCCTCCGCGGAGTCGATCCCCGCACGATCCACGAGGAAGCGGAAGAGCGGGGAGAGTGGCGGCACCGCGTGCAGCACGTAGCGCAGCTCGCGGCGCGCGCGCATGAGCTTGCGCCAGCCGTGGCCGGTGACGTTGGCGAGGTAGTGGACGTCGATTCCGGCCTCGAACAGGTCGCGCACGACCGGCGGATAGAGCACG
>DATJZY010000071.1 GCA_035577985.1 Candidatus Eisenbacteria bacterium | reverse complement strand
CCATGCTGTCGCCGCACCAGGCGAGGCGCGTACGACCCATCGGCGGCGACGAGGCGAGCTGGCGCGACGTCACGGCCGAGACGCTGGACGTCCGGCGCCTCTACCGCTGCAACCTGCCGAGCGGCGCGGCCATCGACATCGTCTTCCGCGATGCCGCGATCTCGCAGGGCCTGGCCTTCGGCGAGCTCTTGCGCGACGGCGGCGCCCTCGTCGAGCGGCTGCGCACCCTCCTCGCGCGCGACGACGATGACGCGCTCGTGTGCGCCGCGACCGACGGGGAGACCTTCGGGCACCACCATCAGTTCGGGGAGATGGCGATCGCCTACACGATCGAGAGCCTGCGGCGCGATCCCGGCGTCTCGCTCCTGGGTCCCGCGGCGTTCCGGGCCCTGTCGCCGCCGCGCGACGAGCTCGAGATCGTCCCGGACAGCTCGTGGAGCTGCGCCCACGGCGTCGAGCGATGGCGAAGCGACTGCGGATGTCGCGTGGCGGGGCCGCCCGCATGGACGCAGGCGTGGCGCGCGCCGCTGCGCGCCGCGATCGACTGGCTGCGCGACGAGCTGGCGGTCGTGTTCGAGCGGGAGACGGCGGGGCCGCTGCGCGATCCGTGGGGTGCACGCGATCGTTACGTCGACTGCGTCGTCGAGCCGGATCGCACCCACGCCTTCCTCGAGGCGGAGCTGCGCCCCGGCGCCACCAGGGCCGAGGTGGTGACGGCGCGGCGGGGTCTCGAGATGGCCCGCCATGCCATGCTCATGCAGACGAGCTGCGGGTGGTTCTTCGACGATCTCGCGGGCGTCGAGGGTACGCTCGTGCTGCGGCAGGCAGGGCGCGCGCTCGATCTCGCGCGACGGCTCGGCACGGGCCTAGAGGAGGAGTTCCTCGACCGGCTCGTAGCCGCGCGGAGCAACGTCGAGGCCGAAGGCAGCGGCGCCGACGTCTACGGGCGCGTGGTGCTGGGGCGGCGGGTCACACCGGAGCGGATCGCGGCGACGGCCGTCGTGCTCGACCGGCTCGGCGAGCGACCGACGTTGCCGGGCTACACGGTCACGCTGCGGCCCGAGGGCGAGCACGTGGACGTCGAGGTGGACGAGGAACGCACGGGAGGACGCGACGTCGTCCGCGTGCGTCCACCGGCGCCGAGCGAGCCGTTCCGCTGCGAAGTCGACGGTGTCCGCTACGGTGTGACCGAGCTCTTCCTGGTGCAACGCGAGCGCCTCTTGGCGCGCATCACGGGCGACGCGGTCGAGCGCGTGCGCAGCGTGCGGCACGAGGTGCTGGCGCGGGTGGCCGCCATCATCGACCCGCTGCTCGCGCGCGAGCCGGTGCCGTCGCTCGAGCTGGCGATGATGCTGGGTTACGACGAGGCGGATCGCCTGGCGACGGCGGTCGCGACCGACAGCGAGCCGCTGGCGGGATTGAAGGAGCGGATGGCGGTGCTCCGGGCGCGCGGCGTCGTCGTGCCGGCGCGGGTCGTCGGCCGGATCCTCGCGCCGCGCCTGAACGCCGCCCTCGAGCGCCTGCCCGAGGGTGTCGGCGACGCCCTGGCCGTGCTCGACGTGGCCGACGCGGCGGCCGTGGTCCTCGACATGGGGCCGGCACAGGTCGCGGTCGCGCGCTGGTGGCAGACGGCGTGTCCTGCGGCGCCGGACGAGTCCCTCGTACGGCTGCGGGATCGCCTGGGCTTGTCGCCGGAGCTCGGATCGTTGGAGATCTCGGGAAGGAGGTCCACGATGGCAAGAGTGGCGGTTCGCGACGAGCTCGTCGCGCCCATCGAAAGGGTCTGGGCATGCTTCGCCGACTTCGGCGACTTGAGCGCGTGGGCGCCGGGACGAACCCGCGTGCCGGTCGAGGGACACGGCGTCGGCGCCGTGCGCACCGTCGCGGGCGACGACGCTCCCACCGTTCGCGAGCGGCTCGAAGCCTACGACCCGGCGGGTCACAGCTTCTCGTACGCGATGCTGGAGAGCCCGTTCCCGTTCACCGACTATCTGGCGACGGTCGAGCTCCGCGACCTCGGCGGCGGACGCACGTCGATCGACTGGAGCAGCACCTTCGAGCCGCGCGGCATTCCGACCGAGGAGGTCGCTCGGCTGATCGAGGGTATCTACCGCATGTTCATCGCGCGCCTGAAGGAGACGCTGGGCGCGTAGTGGGAGCTAACCCGCCTTCCAGCTCGTCCCGCCGGGACCGTCCTCGAGAACGATCCCCTGGTCCTTCAGCCGCGCACGGATCGCGTCGGCCTCTTTGAAGTCCTTGCGCTTGCGCGCGTCGTTGCGGGCGGCGATCGCGGCCTCGATCTCGGCGTCGGAGAGCCCCGCGCGCTCCTGCCCCGCACGCCGTCGCTCTTCCAGGTAGGACGCGGGGCGTTCCTCGAACAAGCCGACGGCGCGGCCCACCCGACCGAGCTCGCGACGGATGCGCACGGCGGTCGTGAGGTCCCCGGCGTCGAGGGCGCGATTCAGGTCGCGCGAGCGGTCGAACACGAGCCCCACGGCCTTGGCGGCGTTGAGGTCGTCGTCCATCGCGGCGCAGAACTCCGACTCGAACGGCGTGAGCTCGCCCGCCAGGACGCCGTCGAGCTCGGGCGGCTCCTGGTCCCCGGTCTCCTCGTCGGTGCGCGCGAGCGTCTCGTAGAGCCGGTCGAGGCCGCGTAGCGTCTCCTCGAGACGCGTCGTCGAGTAGTCGAGCGGCGCGCGGTAGTGCGTGCCGAGATAGAGCAGGCGCACGCCCTCGGCCGGGACGCGCTTCGCGAGCTGGCAGATGGGCACGATGTTGCCGAGCGACTTCGACATCTTCTCGGCGCCGGAGGTCAGCATCCCGTTGTGGATCCAGAGGCTCGCGAAGACGCAGCCGCCGGCGGCCTCCGACTGTGCCAGCTCGTTCTCGTGGTGCGGAAAGATGAGGTCGGTGCCCCCGCCGTGGATGTCGAACGGCTGGCCCAGGTAGCGAGCGGCCATCGCCGAGCACTCGATGTGCCAGCCGGGCCGCCCGAGCCCCCACGGGCTCGGCCACTCGGGCTCGCCGGGCTTGGCGGCCTTCCAGAGCGCGAAGTCGCGCGCATCCTCCTTCTCGGGATCGTTCTCCTCGCCGGTCGCCATGTCTTCGATCCGCTGGTGGGAGAGCTTGCCGTACGACGCGAAGCGCAGGACGCGGAAGTACACGCTGCCGCCGGGCGTCGCGTAGGCGTAGCCCGAGGCGACGAGCTTCTCGATCAGGGCGAGCATGTCGGAGATGTGGGTGGTGGCGCGCGGCTCGTGGGTCGGACGAATGCAGCGCAGCCACGCGATGTCCTCGGCGAAGCTCGCGATCTCGCGCTCGGCGAGCGCCGCCGCCGTGATGTCCTCCTCGGCGGCGCGCTTGATGATCTTGTCGTCGATGTCGGTGAAGTTGCGGACGAACGTCACCTCGAGCCCGCGGGCGCGCAGGTAGCGGCAGAGGACGTCGGCGGTGATGAAGGCGCGCGCGTGCCCGACGTGCGAACGCCCGTACACGGTGACGCCGCACCAGTACACGCCCACGTGCCCGGGCCGCAGCGGACGCAACGGCTCCTTGCGCCCGGTGAGGGTGTTCGTCAGGACGAGCTGCATCGCCGGCTATTCGTCTTCCTCGCGCAGCTTCGCCAGCACGGAGTAGTCTTCGAGCGTCGTCGTGTCCCCGACGGTCGCCTTGCCGGCGGCGATGTCGCGCAGGAGGCGGCGCATGATCTTGCCGCTGCGGGTTTTCGGCAGCGCGTCCGTGAAGCGGATGTCGTCGGGCCGAGCGAAGGCACCGATCTCCTTGGCGACGTGTTCCTTGAGCGCCTGCTTCAGCTTGTCACTCGCCGGCTGGCCCGACTCGAGCGTGACGAACGCCGACAGCGCCTCGCCCTTCAGGTCGTCCGGGCGCCCGACCACGGCGGCCTCGGCGACCGACGGGTGCGAGACGAGCGCGCTTTCGACCTCCATCGTGCCCAGCCGATGTCCGGAGACGTTCACGACGTCGTCGATCCGGCCCATCACCCAGAAGTAGCCGTCCTGATCGCGCCGCGCGCCGTCGCCGGTGAAGTAGATGCCGGGCATCTGGCTCCAGTACTGCTGCACGTAGCGATCGGGGTCGCCGTAGACGGTGCGCAGCATGCCAGGCCACGGCCGCGTGATGACGAGGTAGCCGCCCTGGTTCGCGCCCAGCGTCCTGCCGTCGCGCGTGCGGATCTCGGGGACGATGCCCGGCAGCGGCAGCGTCGCGGAGCCGGGCTTGGTCGGCGTCGCGCCGGGGAGCGGGGCGATCATGATGCCGCCCGTCTCGGTCTGCCACCACGTGTCGACGATCGGGCAGCGCTCCTTGCCGATGACGCGGTGGTACCACATCCACGCCTCGGGATTGATCGGCTCGCCGACCGTGCCGAGCAGACGCAGCGACGCCAGCGAGTGCTTGCGCGGCCACTCCTCGCCCCACTTCACGAAGGCGCGGATCGCCGTCGGTGCGGTATAGAAGATCGTCACGCCGAGCTCGTCGATGATCTGCCAGAGACGGTCGGGCTGCGGCTGGTTCGGCGCACCTTCGTACATGACCGACGTCGCGCCGTTGGCGAGGATCCCGTAGACGACGTAGCTGTGGCCGGTCACCCACCCGATGTCGGCCGTGCACCAGTAGGTGTCCTCGTCCTTCAGATCGAAGACCCACTGCGCGCTCTGCATGGCGTGCAGGAGATAGCCGGCCGTCGAGTGCACGACGCCCTTCGGCTTCCCGGTCGTCCCGCTCGTATAGAGGATGAACAGCGGATGCTCGCTGTCGAGCGCCTCGGCCGGGCAGGTGGCCGAGGCGGCGCTCATGAGCTCGTGCCACCAGTGGTCGCGGCCCGCGTGCATCGGCACCTGCTCGCCGGTGCGGCGCACGACGACGACGTCGCGCACCGACGGCGTGTGGGCGACGGCGCCGTCCACGTTCGCCTTCAGCGGGACGATCGCGCCGCGGCGGTAGCCGCCGTCGGCCGTGATGACGACCTTGGCGCCGGCGTCGTTCATGCGGTCGCGTAGCGCTTCGGACGAGAAGCCACCGAAGACGACGCTGTGGGTGGCACCGATGCGGGTGCAGGCGAGCATCGCGATGGCGGCCTCGGGGATCATGGGCAGGTAGATGCCCACCCGGTCGCCGCTCCCGACGCCGAGGCCCTTCAACACGTTCGCGAACTTACACACCTCGCGGTGGAGCTGCTGGTAGGTGAGGACGCGCACCTCGCCCGGCTCGCCCACCCAGATGAGGGCGGCCTTGTTGCGACGCGGCCCGCCGAGGTGCCGGTCGAGGCAGTTGTCGGAGACGTTGAGGCGCCCGCCGACGAACCACTTCGCGAACGGCGGCTCCCACTCGAGCACGCGGTCCCACGGGCGCTGCCAGTGCAGGCGTGCCGCCATCTCGCCCCAGAAGCCCGCCGGGTCGGCGATCGAGCGCCGGTAGAGCTCGTCGTAGTGCTCGCGGCTCGGCACGAACGCGTCGGCGCTGAAGCGCTCGGGCGGCGGGAAGACGCGATCCTCGCGCAGCACCGAATCGATCGCGGCCTCGTGTTTCGCGTCGCTCATGAACCCCCCGTCTCGGGCGCCAGGTTATTGACCGACCGCCGGGGGTGCAAGCCGGAACGACGGCTCAGGCGCCCGGCAGATCGCAGGACTCGCCGCCGGAGTAGGGCTCGTCCACGCGGAACGCCTTGCTCACCGACCACGTGAGGCCGAAGGTGCAGAAGTAGAGCGCGTGGTGCCCCGACTCGCCGCCTGCGACCGCGATCAGGAACTGCTTCGGGTCGCGCGCCAGGGGCACGACGTTGCCGTCGACGTAGCCGAGCTGCTCGAGCTTCGGCCAGTGTCGCCTGTGCCAGCGTTCGATGGGCGCCCGCGTGCCCTCGAGCAGCATGCGCTGCAGGTCGTCGACGCCGATGCCGTCGCGGGCGATCTTGTGCGCGAAGTCGGGGCAGAGCAGGAGCAGCATGTCGCCCTTCTCGGGCGCGACCAGGACCTTGTTGTTGCCGATCCAGTCGATCGAGTGCGCGAGGATCCACACCAGCTCCTCGCCCGTCTCGGCGTAGATGTCGGCGATGTCCTGGGTGCCGGTCGCGCACACGGCCGTGACGACGTTCTCGTCGGCGCCGAACCCGCGGCGGACGTGGAACGGCTCCCACGGGCTCTTCTCCTCCCATTCGCCGAAGCAGAGCGAAATGCGCCCCGGCTGCCCGAAGACGGACTTGCTAACCGCGCCGGGGATCGCCCCCCCCACGTTGCGCATGACGAGCCGGAGCGCGCGCCCGATGGTGGCGTTCGCGCGGCCGTTGTGCCCGAGGCACGAGTAGCCGCACTCGATCCCGAGGCGCTGGCGGCAGGGACCGTTCAGCATGAGGGCCGGGGTCGCGCAGCACGTCGTCGTGTTGAGGGCGACGAGGTTGAAGCGCGGCTCGCAGACGGCTTCGACGGCGGCGAGGACGGCGGGCAGATAGTCGGGACGGCAGCCGGCCATGACTGCGTTGACGGCGATCTTCTCGACCGTCGCCTCGCCCCGGCGCGGCTCGACGACGCCCACCACGTGCGCCGGCGCGAGCGGCGTCGCCTCCAGCATGGCCTGCACCCGCGCCTCGGTCGGCGGCACGACGGGGAGGCCGTCACCCCAGCCCTGCTCCTCCACGTACGCGAGCACGGCCTCGGAATCGTCGCCGACGGTGCGCAGCTCCGAGGTGAGGGTGCCGCGAGCCATCAGACGTCCGACACGACCAGACGCAGGAGATCGCGGAAGGCGGCGCGCGCGATCGCGCGGATCTCGCCCTCGGGGCGCGACTCCATGGGATGCGGCAGCACGTGCACGCGCAGGTCGCGGAACCCCTTCGCGGCCGCGGCCGTGCGGGCGAGGTTCTCGAACACCTGGGTCACGACGACGACGGCGGGAATTCCGCTCTCCTCACAGACGATCGTGTCGTGGACACTCCACGACGTGCACGACCCTCAAGTACCGAGGCCGACGATCGCGACGTCGACGGCACGCGCGAACTCGACGACCTTGGCGCTCTCGTCCTCGGGCCTTCCGATGCGGGACTCGGGATCGAAGACGACGACGTCCGCGACGCCGAGCTCGGTGCGGGCGAGGCGCCCGATCTCGTCGGCGGCGGTCCACCAGGACCGCCACGCGTGATCGATGCGGATGCCGAGCCGTGCGCCGCGCAGGCTGGGCCGGCGCGGCTGCAGGGGCTTCGACTCCATGGGGCCGAGCGCGACCGGGGAGAGGATCTCGATGGTTCCCATGCCGTCCCTTGTCGGAGAAGGCATGCGGATGGTCAAGCCGCCGGCGCCGGCGTCGACACGATCGGGATCAGGACCTCGAAGACCGTGCGTCCGGGCTCCGCGTCGACCAGGCGGACAGAGCCGCCGAGCACGTCGGCGAGGCGTCGCACCAGGTAGAGCCCGAGCCCGAGCCCGGAGCCGCCGGCGCGCTTCCCGGCGTCGCCCTGCTGGAACATCTCGAAGATGCCGCCGCGATCTTCCGGAGCGATACCGGGCCCGGTGTCGGACACGCGCAGGCAGAGGCTCGCGCCATCGGTCTCGATCGTGAAGGCAACCCGGCCTCGCTTCGTGAACTTGAGCGCGTTCGAGACGAGGTTGCGAAGGATCATACGCACCTTGGGACCGTCGACGGCGACGCGGATCGGCGGCGCCGACCACTCGAGGGTCACGTCGAATGGCCGGCGGTCGTCCAGCTCACGGGCGAGCTCGGCGCACAGCCAGTGCAGGTCGACCGGCGCTGCCCCCTGGCCCTGGCGCTGCCCCTCGATGCGCGCCACGGAGAGGATGCCGTCGACGAGATCGCGGAACTGCAGCGCGCGATCGCGGATCCTGGTCACGAGGTCGGACTGGCCGTGCGTCAGCTCGCCGACGACACCGTCGAGCAGCATCTCGGCATAGCCGACCAGGATGTGGATGGGCGTGCGCAGGTCGTGCGAGACGGCCGCGACGAAGTCGCTCTTCACGCGGCTCGCTTCCTCCAGCGAGCGCACGAGCCGCGCGGTCTCGAGCGCGACGACGGCGGGGTGGGCGAGGCCCTTGGCCAGCGCGAGCTGGCGCCGCGCGAACCGACCGGTCCGCTCGCAGTAGCCGAGGGTCAGCGACCCGACGAGCGCGGTGCCCCGGCGCAGCGGGACGTTCACGTACGAGGACACGTGCGGGGCGAGGCCGTACCGCACCAGCGACGGGAGCGCGGCGACGTCCGCGAACTCGAGCACGTCGTCGTCGCTCCTCGCCAGGAGCTTCTCGAAGCGATCCACGCGTCCCTCGAGCGCGCGCATGACCTGGAGCGCGGGGGTGGGACCGACTCCCGCGGCGAAGCGCATCCGCTCGGCCTTCGGGTCGAGGAGGTAGACGGCGCCGAAGTCGCAGCCGACCGCGTCGGTGATCTTGCGCGCCAGGGTTTCGAGCAGCTCGTCGGGATCGTGGATGCTCGCCAGGAGCATCGCCGTCTCGGACAGCGTGTGTGCGGTCTGTTGCGCTTCACCGGTGCGGGCATGGATGTCGACGGCGAGCGCGGCGTAGTCGCGCACGACGTCGACGAGCACCCGCTCGGGGAAGCGGGGCTCCGGCGTGCCGGTCCAGGAAAGCTGGAGCGCGCCGAGCACACGGTCGCCGCGCTCGAGCAGCACGAAGGCCGCTGCCTGGATGCCGAAGTCCGAGAACAGGAAATCGCCGTAGTCGCCGAGGTCGCGCGCGTAGCTGATCGGAAGGTACTTCCGCTCCAGGAAGTCCGGCGCGAGCGGCATGCCGGCGATCGGCACGCGCAGCGCGAGCAGGCGCCCCAGATCGATCGCGTCGTAGCCGACGGCGATCTGTGCGTGCATCGCGAGCTGGCGGACGTCGCCACGCCAGATCTGGACGCGATCGCAGCGGACGAGGGTGCCGATCGCCTCGCAGACGGAGGCGAGCGCAGCGTGCGAATCGGTGGTGGAGAGCAGGGCCGCGGCCAGCCGGGCATGCCATTCGGGGCCCCCTCTGGCCCCGGACGCTCCCGACACTCGTGCCTGCGGCTGCGGCATGAACCTCCGGTCGGAGTGTCGGCGGTCCCGGGGCCGGACTTGAGGGCTGGCGAGGGTCGCGGGCGGCCCCGACCCCCGTCATCTAGGGCATTCCGGCCGCCTCGCGTGCCCGGTCGCGCGTGTCCCTCAAGTCACCCAGGAGAACGGACGCGCAGCCACCGGAGAGGCCGCCAGAAGCGCCCACGCGCACGGTGCGATTCATGGCCTGCTGGACCAACCTGGCACCCCGCAAGAGGCGCCGCCGCTGGCGTTTGGCGGGACCGGTGGCGGCCTGGGTGAACAGGCCGCAGGCCTTCCTCGAGAGGCGGTCTATGGACGTAGGGACGCCCTCTGCGCCGCAGGCCGAACGCGGAGCGCGCTCGCACGTGCAGGTCACGGCGGCGATGCCCGCGCGCGGCTCGTACGCGCAGCGCGCTCCCCCATCGACGCACGCGTCGACGGTGCAGGGATCGCCGTCCCCGCACGACGTCGGGTCCGACGGGTCGCAGACGCGCGGCAGCGTCGTCGACGTGGTCGAGGAGGAGGTCGTGGTCGTGCTGCTGGTGGAGGTCGAGGTGGTGGAGGACGTCGAAGTGGAGGTCGTGGTCGTCGACGAGGTGCTCGTGTTCGTGGTCGACGACGTGGAGGTGGTGGACGGCGCCGTGGTCGTGGACGTCGAGGTCGACGAGGTCGACGTCGTGGACGTGGAGGTCGTCGACGTGGACGTCGACGAGGTGGTGCTGGAGGACGTCGACGTCGTCACGGTCGTCGAGGAGCTCGTGGTGGCGCCGGTGGTCGACGTGGAGGTGGAGGACGTCGACGACGTCGTGGACGTGCTGGAGGTCGTGGGCTCCTCGGTCGTCGTCGTGGAGCTCGTCGAGGAGCTGGTCGTCGCGACCAGGGTCGAGCTGCTGGCCGACGTCGTCGAGGTCGTCGTGTCGGTCGTCGACGTCGAGCTGCTGGTCGACGTCGAAGACGTCGAGGACGTGCTGGTCGAGGTGCTCGTCGTCGACGTCGTCGTGGTGGTCGTGGACGACGTGCTGGTGCTCGACGAGGTCGAAGTGGAGGTGCTGGTCGAGGTCGTGGTCGACGTGGATGTGGTCGAGGACGTGGTGGTGGAGGTGCTCGTCGTCGACGTCGTCGTGGTGGTCGTGGTGCTCGTCGTGGAGCTGCTGGTCGACGTGGTCGTCGGGATGGGGCTCGTCGTCGACGTGCTGGTCGTGGTCGACGAGCTGGTCGACGAGGTGGAGGTGCTCGACGAGGTCGAGCTGGAGGTGCTGGTCGAGGTCGTCGAGGACGTGGTGGTCGTGGTCGACGACGTGGTCGAAGTCGTCGTGGACGTGGAGCTGGTGCTCGTAGTCGACGAGGTCGAGCTGCTCGTGGACGACGTAGTCGTCGTCGAGGTGCTGGTCGACGACGTGCTGGTGCTCGACGAGGTCGAGCTTGAGGTGCTGGTCGAGGTCGTCGAGGACGTGGTGGTCGTGGTCGACGACGTGGTCGAAGTCGTCGTGGACGTGGAGCTGGTGCTCGTAGTCGACGAGGTCGAGCTGCTCGTGGACGACGTGGTCGTGGTCGACGTCGTGGTCGACGACGTCGAGCTGCTGGTCGACGTCGACGTCGTCGTAGAGGTCGTCGTCGACGAGGTGGTGGTGGAGGACGTCGTGCTCGTCGTCGTGGACGTGGTGGTCGACGACGTGGTCGATGTGGAGCTCGTCGACGACGTCGTCGACGAGCTGGTGGTCGTGGACGAAGACGTCGTGGTCGAGCTGCTCGTCGTCGTGGAGGACGAGGTCGTCGTCGAAGACGAGGTCGTGGTGGACGACGACGTGGTGGTCGACGAGCTGGTCGTCGTCGACGTGGACGTGCTGGAGGTGGTCGGTTCTTCGGTCGTCGAGGTCGAGCTGGTGGTGGACGAGGTGGTGCTCGAGCTGGTCGACGTGGTCGAAGGGGGTTCGGTCGTGCTCGACGTCGAGGACGAGGTGGACGTGCTCGACGTGGTCGGCTCCTCGGTGGTCGAGGTGGAGCTGCTCGTCGAGGTGGTCGTCGTCTCGGTCGTGGTCGTCGTGGTCTCGGCGAAGCCGGCGATCTCGACGATCGTGTTGCCGGCGTCGGTGGCGTCGTCCCACGTGCTGACGAAGAGCTCGGTGCCGGTGATGGGATCGAAGGCGAGCCCCAGCGGCGGGGTCGCGAAGTCGGATGCGAACAGGTCCTGCGTGGGCGTGGCGCTGCCGCCGTCGGGGAAGCCGGTCGACGGGTCGATCAGGACGCGCCAGAGCTCGCGGTGCGTGAAGCTCGCATAGAAGAGGTCGCCGGCGAACACGCCGGCGGGCGAGTACTCGATCCCGCCGACGCCCTGGCCGCCGACGCGCGGCGGCCCGGGGTCGAAGAGCGTCGCGAAGAGAGTCGGGCTCGTGGACGGAGGAAGCACGTAGAGGCCGGCGGTGACGCCGTCCGGCTCGAGCGCGACCTCGTAGAGGTTCTCCTCCGTGTCGGCGCGCGTGCTCACCTGCAGGGCCCCGAAGCCGGTTCCGGCATCGAGGCGGTGGGGGGAGAAGGTGAGGCCCGCGAGGCTCGGAACGCCCGGGATCGAGAGGGTGCTCTCGTCGCCGGAGACGCCCCCGGGACGCTGCGCGAGGGACGTCGTCGGGAAGTAGGTGTAGAAGAGGGTGCCGCCCGGCCCGAAGGCGAGACCCGCGTCGAGCCCGGATGGATCCACGGGGCTCGCGCCATCGAAGACGAGGAGCGGTGCGCCGAGCGCCGTCACCGCCATGGTACCGGGGTCGCGCGTGACGGGCAGGGCGTAGAGCGCGCTCGTCGTCCCATCGGCCGCGCCGACGGCGAACAGGGTGGAGCCGTCGGCCGAGAAGCGCAACCCGGCGATCGGCCGGGGGATCGACGGAGAGACCACGAAGGTCTGCGCCACCGAGAACTGGACCGGATCCGCGAGCGTCAGGGCGAGAGCGGGCGCAGCGATGCCCAGGAGGGCCGCCACGACGAGAACGCGTGCAGTCGTGCAAGCCCGTGAAGGGACGCACGGGGGTGAAGGTGCGCGCAAGGGGCCCAGTTTCGTCGATTTCACGGAGAGTTCAATGGGTCGCCCAGCAGACCGCATGCGGGTAGGGGGGGCGATGGCTCCGGCTGAGGGCGCTCGGGCTCGAGGGCGACGTCGAAGCGTGCCGGGGGCCCAGCGTGGATCGCGGCTCAGAACAGCGAAGTCGGGTCGAGTAGCGACTCGAACATCTGTCCCGGATCGCCCCCAGTCGCAGCGATCGGACTCTGGTTGTTGACGCTCCCACCGTAGCCGCCTGCGCCACCGCACGCTCCCCCGCCACCACCGCCGTACCGAATCGAGGCGATCACGGACCCGGGGCTTCCCGTCGCGCCTGGCGCACCGCCCGCCACGGCCACCGATCCGACGGAGTTGATGGTCGGCGCAAGCAAATGGACGATACCGCCGCCCCCGCCGCCGCCGGCGCCACCGTCGAGGAAGCTGTCGCCGCCCGCCGTTCCCTCCGCCCGCAACACTCCGTTGTTCGTCACGCTGCCACGCGACGCCACGATGATGATGCCCCCGGCCCCACCCCCGGCGGTGAAGCTCTGCTGCGTCGTCCCGCTCGCGTCGATCACGCCGTTGTTCACCGCGGCCACCGCGGCAAGAATCGTGACCGATCCTCCCCCCGTACCACCGCTGCCGAACTGGCCGCTGCCGTAACCGCCTCCGCCCCCGCCATAGAGCCCCGGCGCGAGGAGCCGGCGCGCCTGGCGCGGCTCGAGCGCGGTCCCACCGCTCCCAGCGTAGCTGCTCACGCTCTGGGCGCGCTCGCCGCTCATGGCCGCTCCAGGCGAGACGCCGGGATGCGCGCCGCGCGAGGCCGGGTCGATGCTGCCGCCATTCGGGACGAAGTGGCTGGCGCCCTCGGCGGCGCCTCCCACCTGGAGCGTCCCGTTGTTCGTGAACGTCCCAGTGCAGCGGATGACGGTCCCGCTAGCGACGAAAACGAGCGCGGTGGTCGGAATGGTGAGGTCCGTGAACTGGAGGTTCGTCACATCGTCGAACGCGTTCTGAGTCTCGACGGTGAGCGGCCCAGCCGAGCCGTTCCCGTAGATCCGGAGCTCGCCGCCGGGGCCCTGCGGGCCGGCCGGGCCGAAGGCGCCCTCGAACGGGATCTCGCCACGCTTGCACTCGATCGGCCGCACCCGGAGGGTTCCAGACTTCTTCTTCTGACAGACGACGGCATCGGCGGTGGCGGCGACCAGCACGCCGACGACGCACGACACCAGCAGGACACAGGGTCGCATGGTTCCCGGTATCAGCGAACGCGTTCGCGGCACAAGCTACGGGTCCGCTGTCGTCTGTTGCGTTCGTGAAGGCCTTCAGCTCCCATTCGCAAGAGCCTGACCTTGACGGGAGCCAGCGACTTCATTCCCGTGATCGGGGCCAGCCTGACGACACGCGCCGTTCGCGTCGGGTAAGTGTCTGCCCGCGTCGGCGCCGACGTCGCTTCACATCACCGCGAGGTTCACCGCGAGCCGGACTCCCGTGTTCACCAGACCGGTTCCGTTGAACTGCGTGCGCGCCGTGCCCACTTTGACCGAGTTCGCCGGACACCCGGGCAAGTCCGCTTGTGCGGCCACGCTGAGGACGATGTTGGTACCAGACGTGGTGAACGTGTTGTCGTTGAAGGTGACCAACACGATCGCGGACTGCGCGTCGATCGACGGATCGAGCACGAAGCACGTCGCGTTGTCTTGCATGGAGTTTGGAACCACGCTCACGATGTTCGTGCTCGGCCGATCCGCGCAGGCGGTCACGAGGGTGCCATCGGCCGATACGTTCGAACACCCGTACGCTCGCGCTTGGCCGGGAGCTCCGTTGGGACCCTGATCGCCCTTCGCACCGACGAGGCCGAGGCTATTGGGGTCCACGGAAGATTCCCGCTTCCGGCACGCGTCCCGGACGAAGATCGCCCCCGAGCGCCTCTGACAAAGCACCGCTGCACCCGAACTCGTCACCAACGCCTGAAGTGCGACCATCAGGACCACGACCGATCGGCTCGTCATCGGGGAACGCTCCCTCTCGGCGTCTGCTTGGTGAGGTCGGAGGCATTCGCACGGGGCGAAAGGCGGCGTCGGTTGCCCTGCGCGGGTGACGCGGATCGCGGCGAGCGCCATCTCGCCGCCAGCGTCCGTCGTGCCACCGATGGCAGCGTAGCATCCTTCCGCGACGAGCGCGACCGTGCCGGACCCCATCGATGGCGGCGCGGTGCGCGCGAAGTCGAAGACCAAAGGGTGGCCGCCGTCGAAGTCCGGTCGTGGTGCCGGGCCCCATTCCCGGATACCCGCTCGCACAGTCCCGGTTGCCGCGATTCCCTCGTCCCTGCTAAGTGCCTGCATTCGCTCTGCGCCCGTAGCTCAGTTGGATAGAGCGTCAGGCTTCGAACCTGCAGGTCGGGTGTTCGATTCACCCCGGGCGCGCTGTGCGGAGGAGACACTTCTTGCCCCTCGGGTCGTCCAGGGCCACGATCCTCTCGATCGCGATCGCATGCGCGGCTGCATGCAGCCGCCACCCGGCTCTCCTGCGGCAGGTCGAGAAGCTCGGGCTGGTGAACAACATCCAGCGGGAGCTCATCGAGTCGGTGGAGGCCGAGAAGAGCGCCGTCGTCGCCACCACCGACGAGGAATCGAAGGCCTTCGCCGAGCAGTCGAAGCGCTCGGCCGAGCAGATCGACAAGCTGAAGACGCGCCTCGGGAAGCTGATCGCCGAGGACGACCGCCCACAGGAGACGGAGAAGCTCGCCGTGTTCGGCGCGAAGTGGGACGAGCTGAAGGCCATCGACGCGCGGCTGCTCGCCCTCGCCGTCGCCAACACGAACCTCAAGGCCGGGCGCCTGCTGGCGAAGGAAGGCTCGGCGGCGCTCGACCGATTCGTGACGGCGGTGGACGCGATGACCCTCGTATGCACCGACGTGACGGCCATCCGCTCGCTGTCGTCGGCCGTCAGCGCGATCGCGCGGATCCAGGCCCTCCTGTTCGCCCACATTCCGGAAGCGTCGGACGCCGAGATGACGACGATCGAGGCCAAGATCCGGACGCTCACCGCGACGGTGGACGGTGCCCTGCGAGCTGCGGGGCCGTCGATCCCGGCCAGCGCCTCGGACGCCACCGCCGATGCGGCGAAGGCGTGGGCCGATTATCAGCGCATCGCGGCGGAGGTGACCCGGCTCTCGCGCCTCAACACCAACGTCATCTCCTTCGACGTGTCGACCCACGAGAAACGCACGGCGACGACCGCATGCCTCGGCGCCCTGACCGAGCTTCGCTCCGCGATCCAGGCGGGACCGGTCGCCACACGATAGCGGCCAGTCGGTCCGCTGGACGGGACTCGCCTTCCAAGGCATCTGGGGACTCATGAGACGGGAATCATGAGACGGAACCGGCGGCTCGCAATCGTTGCCCTACTGGTGGCCGGGTCGACGGCGGATCTCGGCTGCAGCCGCATGTCCAGCGCGCCGTGGACGGTGATGCGGTGCGTGGTCACCATGGACGACGGGCGACAGATCGAATGCGACGCGCCCGACCGCGCCTTCG